>NZ_JBEYWC010000007.1:0-255710 GCF_040704505.1 Streptomyces sp. NPDC047002 | reverse complement strand
CGACACGGATGGTGGCACGGACGGTGCGGGTGGTGCGGAAGCGGGGTGAGGGGGCTCCCCCGGTCGGCGGGGTGGTTCGAGGGCGCGCGTGCGCCGGCCGGACCCTCCCTCGGAGACCTGTGCCGCTAGTAGATCGGCTTGCTCGGCTCGATCTGGTTCACCCAGCCGATGACGCCGCCGCCGACGTGCACCGCGTCGGAGAAGCCGGCCGACTTCAGCACGGCGAGCACCTCCGCACTGCGGACACCCGTCTTGCAGTGCAGGACGATCTTCCGGTCCTGGGGCAGCGTCTCCAGGGCGTTGCCCATCAGGAACTGGTCCTTGGGGATCAGCTTCGCGCCGGGGATCGAGACGATCTCGTACTCGTTCGGCTCGCGGACGTCGATGATCTCGATGTTCTCACCGTCGTCGATCCACTCCTTGAGCTGCTTGGGAGTGATCGTCGAACCGGCCGCCGCCTCCTGGGCCTCCTCCGAGACGACGCCGCAGAACGCCTCGTAGTCGATCAGCTCGGTGACCGTCGGGTTCTCGCCGCAGACCGCGCAGTTCGGGTCCTTGCGCACCTTGACCTGGCGGTACTGCATCTCCAGGGCGTCGTAGATCATCAGCCGGCCGACCAGCGGCTCGCCGATGCCGGCGAGGAGCTTGATGGCCTCGTTGACCTGGATGGACCCGATGGACGCACACAGCACGCCCAGCACGCCGCCCTCGGCGCAGGAGGGGACCATGCCGGGCGGGGGCGGCTCCGGGTACAGGCAGCGGTAGCAGGGGCCGTGCTCGGACCAGAACACGCTGGCCTGGCCGTCGAACCGGTAGATCGAACCCCAGATGTACGGCTTGTTCAGCAGCACGCAGGCGTCGTTGACCAGGTAGCGGGTGGCGAAGTTGTCCGTCCCGTCCACGATCAGGTCGTACTGCGCGAAGATGTCCATCACGTTCTCGGCTTCGAGCCGTTCTTCGTGGAGGACCACGTTCACGTACGGGTTGATGCCCTTGATCGAGTCCCGCGCGGACTCGGCCTTGGACCGGCCGATGTCGGCCTGGCTGTGGATGATCTGGCGCTGGAGGTTCGACTCGTCCACCTCGTCGAACTCCACGATGCCGAGCGTGCCGACACCGGCCGCCGCCAGGTACATCAGCGCCGGGGACCCGAGTCCGCCGGCGCCCACGATCAGCACCTTCGCGTTCTTCAGCCGCTTCTGCCCGTCCATGCCCACGTCGGGGATGATCAGATGACGGGAGTACCTGCGGACCTCGTCGACGGTGAGCCCTTCGGCGGGCTCGACCAAGGGGGGCAACGACACAGGGACCTCTACAGGGGTAGGTCATTCACTAACGAGTTCTCCCTGTAACACTGCCACGCGCTTTCTCATTCCGAGATACCCGGTCCGACGAGCGAGACGATCTCGTCCCAGTACCCGGGCAGCGCGGCGAACGCGCCCTCGGGGTCCGACCGGTCGGTGAAGAAGATGGTCCCCGCACCCTGCCAGCGCGCGATGCGCATCGCCTCGTCGAGGTGGCCGCGCGGCACGCCGTGCACCAGGTGGACGAAGTGGTCGGGCGCGTAGGCCGCGGTCCAGGGCGCCGCCTGCGACCAGCGGTAGTCGGCCCAGGGCCCGGCGTACGTCACGAGCTGGTCGGCGGCCTCCGCGTACCCGGCGTACGGGTGGGTGCCGTGCCCGAGGACGAGGTGCCCGCCGTCGACCACCGCGTCCAGCGTCGCGGTGACTCTTCTCACCCCGGCGAGTTCGGCCCGGTCGGCGGGCGCCCGGTCCAGGTAGAACCCGTCCACGCGGTACCAGTCGACATAGCGCTGCGCGTCGCAGACCAGGTCGGCGAAGTCGTACATGCCGTATTTCAGGTCGAGATGGCCGAGCAGCCTGAGGCCCGCATTGGTGAGCCTCCCCGCGGCCTCCAGGCAGTGCGGGTCGGGCCGCGCGCCCGGCCCGTCGGCGACGTTGAGCACGGCCCAGTGCAGCGGCGTGCCGGGCCGGGTCAGCTCGGCCCACTCGACGGGTGCGAGCAGCGGGTGCGCGTACCCCGGCACGCCGAAGCCCGTGCGGCCGGCGGCCGTGCCGGACAACTTCCTTCCCGTGCTGGTCAGATGCGGCACGCCGCCTCCATCCAGATGTCCGCCAGCGACTCTTCGAGGCCGATTCTGGGGCGCCAGCCGAGCCGGTCGCGCGCCGTGCGCACGTCGGCCTGCTGCCAGGGGCCGCAGCCGTCGGGGTACGGGAACGGGCCGACGCCCAGGTGCTCGGCCGCAGGCTCGCCGCGCGGGGCGCCGATCGGGCCGTGCACATGGGGGCGCTGGGCGCCGGGCGGGGGCGCGTCGAGTTCGTTGAGCGCGCCCGCGTATCCGGCGACGCGGGCCAGCACGGCGGCCGCGTCCCGCAGCTTGACGGCGCGGCCCGTGCCGATGTTGACGATGCCCTGCGCGGCCGAGAGGGAGGCCGCGTGCACGGCGCGCGCCACGTCCCGCACGTCGACGAAGTCGCGCTGCACCCCGAGCCCCGCGAGCTTCAGCTCCGGGTCGCCCGCCTGCATGGCGCGGCGCATCGCCTCGGCGAGCCGGCCGAGCGGCGAGCCCGCCGGGGTGCCGGGGCCGACCGGCGAGAACACCCGCAGGACGACGGCGTCGAGCCCCGAGCCGAGGACGAGTTCGGTGGCGGAGAGCTTGCTCACCCCGTACGGGCCGCCGGGGCGCGGCAGCGCGTCCTCCGCGGTGGACGAGCCGGGCTGCGAGGGCCCGTACTCGGAGGCGCAGCCGATCTGGACGAGGCGGGCGCCGCAGCCGCTGCGCCGCAGCGCCTCGCACACCGTCGCGACCGAGACGGTGTTGTGGCGGATCAGGTCGCGTGCGCCGCCCCGGGTGGAGCCCGCGCAGTTGATGACGACGCCGGGGTGCACGGCGTCCATGAAGCGGGTCAGCGCGCCGGGGCTGCCGCCCGCGAGGTCGAAGCGGACGTCGGCGTCGTCGCCGCGGCCGAGCGCGGTCAGGTGGACCGCGGGGTCGGCGAGCAGGCGGTCGGCGACGAACCGGCCGAGGAAGCCGTTGGCGCCGAGCAGCAGGACCCTCATCGTGCCGCTCCTCTCTGCCGGGCTGCCCGGGGGGCCAGGGGTCGGGGCTTGGGGGTCATGGCGGGGTGTCTCCTTGCTGGACGAACGGGACGGAACAGATGAAACAGGTGGAGCGGACCAGGCGCGGACGGGTGGGACGGGCGGTGCCTGCGCCGCCTCAGGTGTGGGCCGAGGCCCGTGCGAGGGTCACCGCCGCGCGGCAGAGGAGCCCGAGCGCGGCGGCGCCGCAGGCGAGGGCGGGCACGCACTCCGCGCCCCAGGCCACGGCGAGCCGGGCGACCGGCGCGCCGAGCGCGGCGCAGCCGGGCAGCCGCGCCGCGAGGAGGGAGGCCGTGGCCAGCGCCTCGGCGCCGCAGGCCGCGGCGAGTCCCGCGGCGGCCGCGCCGGGAAAGCCGTGGCCGGCGAGCAGCCGTGCGAGCAGCAGCAGCGTGCCGAGCGCGACGACGTGCGCGGGCCCGGCGCCGCCGCCCGTCGTGCGCGCGACGAGCAGGGCGATCCCGGTCAGGGCGCACGCGTACAGCGCGACCGAGACGAGCAGCAGCGGCCGGGCCCCGGCCGCGAAGTGCGCGAGGTCGCGGCTGAGCGCGAGCCTGCGCCCCGCCCGTACGGAGAACAGGTGCGCGCACCAGGCGGCGGGTGCCAGGGCGCAGCAGAGCGCGACCAGGGGCGCGGGGTCCGCGTGGAAGGCGCTGACGCGGGCCAGGGCGTCGAGCACGCCGCCGCCGCACGCGGCAAAGGCGAGCAGCCAGCAGGTCCACAGCCCGCCGCCCGGCACCTCGCGGCCGGCCGCGCGCAGCGGGCCGCGGCGCAGGCTCGCCGCGACGGCGGCGCTCAGCGCGAGCGCCCCCGCGAGCACCGCGCCGATCCGCGCGGGCCCTGCCGTGCGGGCGGCCGCGGCCACGGCGAGCGCGGCGGCAGGTCCCGGCAGCAGGGTGGTGAGCGCCCAGGGCGCGAGGGCGTGCCGCGCGGCCGGGGGCGGCGGGCCCGCGTGCCCGTCGTGCGGGACCCGGGCGTAGAGCTCCTCGGCGAGCGCGAAGACGTCGCGGTGGCGGAAGCGGGTGAGGGCGGTCCTGTCGGTGATGCCGTGCGCTTCGAGGCCCGCGGCGATCTCCAGCGGGTCGACCGCCCCCGCGCAGAGCGCGCGGTGCCGGTGCAGCAGCAGCTTCACCGGGTCGGCCGTCCCCCGCCGCACGGGGGCGTGCGCGCCGGTCTCCCGACACGTGCCGTGGCCGGCGCCCGGGGTCTTCGCCATGGTCGTGCCTCCGTCAGACATCGCGGCTCCCGGCGCCCGCGCCGGCCGTCTCGCGTGCGGCGGGCCCGGCCCAGCGGACCGGGACGCCCGTCTCCGCGGCTCCGGCGAAGGGCAGCGGCGCGCCGGGGGCCGGGGGCGCGGGGCGCCCGGGGCTGTGCGAGAGGACGTCGAGGTACGCGGCGCGGAAAGCGGCCACGTTCTGCTCGACGGTGAAGAGTTCGAGCGCGCGGGAGCGCGCCGCGGCACCGAGCCTGCGCCTGCGGTCGTCGTCGGCGAGCAGGCCGAGGCAGGCGTCGGCGAGCGCCTTGGGGTTGTGCGGCGGGACGACGAGCCCGGTGCCGCCGACGACCTCGACCACGGCCCCGACGTCGGTGGAGACGGTCGCGCGGCCGCAGAGCATCGCCTCGACGAGGCTGAGCGGGAAGCCCTCGACCGAGCTGGAGAGCACGGCGACGCCCGCGCCCGCGTAGGCGTCGGCGGGCTCCGGCGCCTCAGGACCGCCCGCCTCCTCGAAGGAGACGGGGTTCTCGCCGACCGCGTAGGCGCCGGGCGCCTCGTCGGGAAAGAGCTGCGCCGCGAGGGTGCGGCAGTGGGCGAGGTAGGCGTGGCCCTCGTCGCCGGGTGCGGGCGCGCCGACGACGCGCAGCCGGGTGCCGGGGCGCCGCCTGCGGATCTCCGCGAACGCGTGCAGCAGGGAGAGCAGGTCCTTGGCCGGTTCGATCCTGCCGGTCCACACGAGGGTGTCGGGGTCGCCCGCGTCGTCGCTCTCCCCCACCTCGGCGAACCGGTCGGCCGCCAGGCCGGGGTGGATGGTGCGCAACTTGGCGCGGTCGGCGCCGCACTGCTCCTGCCAGCGGCGCGCGTGCGCGTTGCCCGGGGTGACGAGGTGGGCGGCGCGGTAGACCTCGGCGGCGAGCCTGCCGTGGAAGGCGGCGAGCAGGGAGCGCAGGGGGGCGCGCAGGGCGTCCTCGCGCGCGCCGTCGGTCGCGAGGTAGTGGGCGCGCAGTCCCACGCCGTACTCGGTGACCAGCAGGGGTGTGCCGAAGAAGCGTTTGGCCAGCAGCCCCGGGAGGGCGGCGGCGCCCGCGGTCGTGGCGTGGCAGATGTCGGCAGCCGCGAGCCCGCCCGCCCGGGCGCCCTCCCAGCTGTCCTCGGCCTCCCGGTCGTCGGCGGCCCCGCCCGCGCCGTACCAGTCGAGGCTGAGGGGGCGCAGGGCCTGTTCGACGGCGCGGGCGAAGGCGAGGTGGTCGGGCACGGCGGCGGCGCGCACGCCCCGGCGCGCGCCGGGGGCGCGGCAGGCGGATTCGAGGATGCGGAGCGCACGCTCCGAGCGGAGCGCCGCGGGGAGGCCGCCGCGCTCCCCGGCGAGCTCCGCGAGGCCGTAGAGGCCGGCCGCGAAGGACTCCGCGCCCTCGTCGCCGAGCGAGTGGCAGAGGGAGTGGGCGAGTTGGGCGAAGTGCTCGGCGAACCTGTGGCGGTCGCGCCTGCCGTGGGCGCGCCCGCCGTCCACCGGCTCCCAGAGCCGCGCGGTGCGCACCCGGCGCACCTGGGGCGGGAGCCCGACGAGGCCTGCGCGCTCCTGCCGGGGGTCGCGGACGAGCGCGTGGACGTCGAACTCGTGGTCGGGCAGGCCCCGGACGAGCCGTTCGCACCAGAGCCTCAACTCACCGGTCGCGTACGGGTAGCCACCGTCCGTGAGCAGTCCGATCCGCACGACACTTCCCCCGTTCTCCCTGTGGGGGGCCGCCGTACGCTCCGGCGACCCGCTGCGTCACGACCGTATGCGGATCCACGGGCGGCGCGGCGGACGGTTGTCCGTCGCGCCACCGGAAGGGGTGAATGCACGTAACTTTCCCGCGCCGTGCGCGTTCACGTCCTCCGGGGCGCGCGCCGGGGCGCGCGGCCCGCAGAGGGGCGCGCGCCGGTCGGTCCTTCAGCCCCGGGGGTACGGCCAGGGGTTGGCGCGGCAGCGGATGCCGCCGATGTCGAGCGACTTGGTCTGCTGCTGCATCACGGGCGCGAGCGCGCCCGGCTTCGCGCAGTCCACGTGGTCGTGGCCGAGGCGGTGGCCGACCTCGTGGTTGATCAGCATCTGGCGGTAGGCGTGCATCGCGCCCGGACCGTACGTCCGCGCGCCGCGCGCCCACCGGTACGCGTTGATCATGACGCGCTCGGTGGCGGCCGAGTCGCAGGAGACGCGCTCCTCGCTGGTGTCGAGCCCCGACTTGGCGCACCAGACGTCGGTGGTCCCCGGACTCGCGAGGGTGATCACGAAGTCGGGCCTGCCGGTGGAGACGCGCTCGAAGGTCTTTTCGCCGTGGTGGGCCCAACTGCGGTCGTCGTTGAGCGTCTTCTGCACGGCCTCGGCGAACAGCCGGCCGTCCAGGGGCAGTCCGTCCTCGATGTCGACGCGGTAGCGGTAGTGGCGGCCGGTGCCCGGCGCGGGGTCGGAGCCGGGCACCGCGGTGAAGCGGCCCGTCCCCTTCAGGTCGGCGGAGAGCGGGAAAGCGCGCGCCATCAGCTGGTCGTACGGGGGTACGGGGGCGTGCGCGGCCCGCACGCGGGCGGACGCCGTGGCGGCCGGCCGGGCCGCGCCCGCCTGCCCCGCGCCGTCCCCCGCGGCCACGGACCGCGCCCCCGGCCTGCCGAGGAACTGCCCGGCGACGACGAGCGCGAGGACCGTGACGACGGCGGCCGCCGCTGCCCCGCCGAGCGCGCGCCCCCGCCTGCCGCGGGGCGCGCCGGCCCCGGGCGCGGCGGCCGGGCCAGGCGCCTTCGGCGGCCCGTCGAAGGCCGCGAGGTACTCGGGCCTGGGGCCCGGCTCCCCCGGTGCGGGTGCCGTTTCGCGCCCGGTGGGCGGCGCGGTGGCCCGGAGCGTACGGCCGCCCGCCACGTCGGCGCGCGCGGCCCTGCCGCCGTACCGCTGCCGGTCCTGGGCGCCCTGGGCGTCCGGGTGGGCGCCGCGCGCCTGGGGCACACCTGCGGCCTCCGCTTCCGTGCCGCCCGCGGCGCGCCCGTGCTCCTCGCCCGCGGGCCGGGGGGACCCGGGGCCGGCGGCGGGCCGGGGGAACCCCGGTCGCCGCGCCGCCGGGAGGGCGCGCCCGTCGGGGCGCGCCGCGGGCTCGGCCCGACGCTCGGCGGCGGGACCCGCGGGGCCCGTGCGGCGGTGTCGTCCCACTCCCCGGATCAGCTCCCGTCGTCGCGCTCGCGGGCCCTGCGCCTATGCGGCGCCCGCTGGATCCTCCGCGTGCTCGGCGATGAGCTGCCTCGCCGCCGCCGCGATCTCGCGCGGGTATTCCATCATGGCGACGTGCCCGGCCTCGGGCAGCGTCAGCAGGCGCGAGTCGCGGAAGGCCCGGGTCGCCTTGCGCGCCATGCGGTACGACACGAGCCGGTCCCGGCCGCCGTAGACGAGCAGCGTCGGCGCGAGGACCCGCTCGGCCTGCCGCCACAGCCCGTACTGGCCGCCCAGGGTGTACGCGTTGACGATACCGCGCGCGGAGCGGGTCATCGCGTCCCAGAAATAAGGGAGTTGGAGTCGGCGGGCGGTCTCGTCGACGGCCGCGGCGAACTCCTCTTCACCCACCGACGCCGGGTTGCCGTAGCAGAGGTCGAGCACACCGCGGGTGCGCTGCTCGGGCGTCCAGTCGCGGCTGAGCCGGGCGAACAGCGCGGTGACCCCGGGCACCGCCATCAGCGCGGTGGGCAGCGCGCCGCGCTGCACGCGCAGTTCGGGCAGCGCGGGCGAGACGAGCGTCAGGGTGCGCACCAGGTCGGGCCGCGCCGCGGCCACCCGGGTGGCGACGGCGCCCCCGAGCGAGTTGGCGAAGAGGTGCACGGCGCCGCGGTCGCGGGCGTCGAGCAGCCGGATCACGGCGCGCGCGTGCCCGGAGACCGAGTAGTTGCCGTCGTCGGGCGGCGGCGAGTCGCCGAAGCCCGGCAGGTCGACCGCCTCGCCGTCGACGGCGTCGGCGAGCAGCGGCATCAGCGCCGACCAGTTCTGCGACGACCCGCCGAGACCGTGCACGTACAGGGCGGGCGGCAGGCCCGTCCGGGCGGCGGGCCTGGCGCGGACGGTGAGGGTGAGCCCCGGCAGCGCGACCGTGCCGAGCTCCTCCCCCTCGGCCACCCGGACCGGAGCGGCCCGGGGGGTCGCTGCGGCTGCGACGGATTCCGGTAGCTCGGTCGAAGACATGCCCGCAATGTTACGAGCAAGTCACACCCGGGACCGTGTGGTGGCGGTCACAGCACGCGTGGCGTCGCCGGGAAGCCGCTCCTAGGCTCGTAGAGGGTGGTTTCCGCGCTCGCCACGGGGCAACCGGGGATACGGAGTACGACCGGAACGCACGCGACCGCGGGCGCGCACCCTCAGGACGGCCGCGGACCCGAGGAGGAACCACATGTCGGTGCCCAGCCACCCCTATGACCCGGCCGACCCGGCGGACAACCCGGCGGACCCCGAGGACCCCGACACCTTCGCCGGGCAGACCGGGGAGCCCGAGCTCTCCCCCGAGACCCCGGAGGCCGACGCCGCCGAGCAGCGCACCGGGCTGCGGCGCGAGGCGGCCGAGCCGCCGGCCGCGGGGCAGGGCGGCGAGGCCGACGAGGCCGACGAGGCCGACGAGGCCGACCGCGCGGAGCAGGCCCTCCCGGTGGGCGGCGAGGAGGAAGAGGACGACTACCGCTGACCGGCGCCGCCTCCCCCGGGCCGGCGCCGGGCACCGGCGATTTTCTGCCGCCTCACCGCGCACGAGCGGGTTACCCAAAAGTACGATGGCCAGTCGGGGCCGGAGCACGCCCTGCGGCCTGCGGACCACGGAGGCGGCCGGCGCACAGACGACATGGGAGGCGGCGTGGAAGCCATGGAGCAGACGGAGGCGGCGCGCCCGCGCGGGACGCGGCTGCCGCGCCGCGCCCGGCGCAACCAGCTGCTCGGCGCGGCACAGGAAGTGTTCGTGGCCCAGGGGTACCACGCGGCGGCGATGGACGACATCGCGGAGCGCGCCGGAGTCAGCAAGCCGGTGCTCTACCAGCACTTCCCCGGCAAGCTTGAGCTGTATCTGGCCCTGCTCGACCAGCACTGCGACTCGCTGCTCCAGGCGGTGCGCACGGCGCTGGCGTCGACCACGGACAACAAGCAGCGCGTCGAGGCCACGATGGACGCGTACTTCGCGTACGTGGAGGACGAGGGCGGCGCGTTCCGCCTGGTCTTCGAGTCCGACCTGACCAACGAGCCGGCGGTGCGGGAGCGGGTCGACCGGGTGACGCTCCAGTGCGCCGAGGCGATCTCCGACGTGATCGCCGAGGACACGGGCCTCTCGCGGGACGAGTCGATGCTGCTGGCCACCGGCCTCGGTGGGGTGTCGCAGGTGGTGGCGCGGTACTGGCTGTCGAGCGCCTCGCCCGTGCCGCGCGACCGCGCGGTCTCCCTGCTGACCTCGCTGGCCTGGCGGGGCATCGCCGGCTTCCCCCTCCACGGCGAGCAGCACTGAGTTCCCGCCGCGTGTTCGCTGCGGGCGTGGCCGCGCGACGTCTTCAGCACCCGCCACGCGGGCTAATGTGTGCTGCGTACCGCGCGGCTGTCCGCGCAACGCACTGACCGTCGGAGGGACATAGCCGTGGAGGTCAAGATCGGTGTGCAGCACGCGCCCCGCGAGATCGTTCTGGAGAGCGGTGACTCCGCCGAGGACGTCGAGCGCGCGGTGTCGGACGCGCTGGGCGGCAAGGCGCAGCTGCTGAGCCTCACGGACGAGAAGGGCCGCAAGGTCCTGGTGCCGGCGGACCGGCTCGCGTACGTGGAGATCGGCGAGACGGCGACGCGCCGGGTGGGCTTCGGCCCGCTGTAGGCGCCGCACGGCGGAGCGCCGAAACGCCCGACATACGGCGAACGGTCCGGCAGGGATGGCCCCTGCCGGACCGTTCGCCGTATGTCGGGGCCCCACCCGGCCGGTCACGGAGTCGCGCCCGGTCGCGGAGTCGCCTGATCGCGGGGCCGCGGCGCGCCGCAGGGTTGTCGGCCGCGCACGCGGGGTAATGACGGGCTGGACGCACGGGCCGCTCGCCCGGCGCGCCGCACCCGGAGCCGCGAGGTGATCGCCGTGATGCTGGAGATTCTCGGTTCTGCCCTGCTCGGTCTCGGCCTGGCAGCGGCCGCTGCGGTGCTGCTCGCGCACCGTCTGCCGGCCCGCCGCCTGGTGCTGCTCGCCGGCGGCCTCGGGGCGCTGCTCGGTGCGTACGTCACGCACGAGGCGCTGGGGCCCGGCCATGTGCCGGCCACTCTGCTGGGGTCGCTCGGCGTCTCAGCCGTGGTGGTCTCCCTGCTGCTGCGCCCCGCCGGGCAGCAGGCCGCAGCGCCGGCGCACCGCGCGGTGCCGTAGCGCAGCCGCGCCGCGGGCGCCGAACCCCGAACACCGCATGCCCGGATGCCGGGCGCGGGGTCACGCGGCGAGGCCGAGGGCCGCCATCCGCTTGGTGTGGGCCTCGGTGATGCGGGAGAACATCCGGCCCACCTCGGCGAGGTCGAAGCCGTCGGCGACGCCGCCCACCAGCATCGTGGAGAGCGCGTCGCGGTCCGCGACCACCCGCTGGGCCTGCGAGAGCGCCTCGCCCATCAGGCGGCGCGCCCACAGCGCGAGGCGGCCGCCTACGCGGGGGTCGGCCTCGATGGCGGCCCGCACCTTCTCCACGGCGAAGTTGCCGTGGCCCGTGTCGTCGAGCACGGCGAGGACCAGCGCGCGGGTGTCGGTGTCGAGCCTGGCCGCGACCTCGCGGTAGAAGTCGCTCGCGATCGAGTCGCCGACGTACGCCTTGACCAGGCCTTCGAGCCAGTCGGACGGCGCGGTCTGGCGGTGGAACTCGTCGAGCGCCCTGGCGAACGGCTCCATGGCCTCCGTGGGCGTGGCGTCGATGGCGCTGAGCCGCTCCGTGAGCTGCTCGAAGTGGTGGAACTCCGCGGACGCCATGCGCGCGAGCGCGGCCTTGTCGGCGAGGCCCGGCGCGAGTTTCGCGTCCTCGGCGAGGCGCTCGAAGGCCGCGAGTTCGCCGTAGGCGAGGGCGCCGAGGAGGTCCACCACGGCCGCGTGGTACTGCGGCTGCGCGGACGCCCTGGCCCAGTCCTGCGCGGCGATCCCGGTGTTCTCGCTGTCTGCGTCTGCCACGGCCAACCTTCCGATTCGTGTGCTCGTCGTAACCCGCGTCACCGCACAATAGTCCGCGTGGGAGGGGGGCAGGACGCCCGTACTCGGCGGCCCGTGGAGCGGCCGGTGAACTTCGGCCGACACATGTGCACGGATCCGGGGTACAGTGGTATTGCGCCTGCCGAGTGTGTCGGTGGGCCATCACAGTGTTTGACCGAGGATCGACGGGACGGACGTGCGCCACCACGGCGCGTGACCGCCGGGAGGTTCTCGGCCAGGCCCCCAGAGGATGCCCGGTCGGTGGCCCGATCGGCTCCGACCCGACCGCCCTCGGCGCGGTCCGTGCGCAGCAGCACACGAACCCGCACATGAGGGGCCCCCTGAGCGGCTCGAGCGCTTGAGCGACGGCAGGGGTCCCGCGCCATCCGGCCCTCCACGGCCGGCCGAGCCGAACCGGCGCGGACCGTTGCGCGGTAGGACCCCCCTGCGTTCGCCTCGTACCGCACCTCACGGAAGAGGCAGCACCCTGACTACGACGTTCCGCGATCTCGGGATCCTCCCCGAGACGGCCGAGGCCCTCGAAGCCGTCGGCATCACATCCCCCTTTCCCATCCAGGAGATGACGCTCCCGGTGGCCCTCTCGGGCACCGACGTCATCGGCCAGGCCAAGACCGGCACGGGCAAGACCCTCGGCTTCGGCCTCCCGCTGCTGGAGCGCGTCACCGTCCCCGCCGACGTGGAGGCGGGCCGCGCGGCCCCCGAGCAGCTGACGAGCGCGCCGCAGGCCCTGGTCGTCGTGCCGACGCGCGAGCTGTGCACGCAGGTGACGAACGACCTGCTGACCGCGGGCAAGGTCCGCAATGTGCGGGTCCTCGCCATCTACGGCGGCCGGGCCTACGAGCCGCAGGTCGAGGCCCTGAAGAAGGGCGTCGACGTGGTCGTCGGCACGCCCGGCAGGCTGCTCGACCTGGCAGGCCAGCGCAAGCTGGACCTGTCGCACGTGCGGGCCCTCGTCCTCGACGAGGCCGACGAGATGCTCGACCTGGGCTTCCTGCCCGACGTCGAGAAGATCATCCAGCAGCTTCCCGCACGCCGGCAGACGATGCTGTTCTCCGCGACCATGCCGGGCGCGGTCATCGGCCTCGCCCGCCGCTACATGTCGCAGCCCACGCACATCAGCGCCACGTCGCCCGACGACGCGGGCGCGACGGTGGCGGCGACCACGCAGCGCGTCTACCGCGCCCACTCCATGGACAAGCCGGAGATGGTCGCCCGGATCCTGCAGGCCGAGGGCCGCGGTCTTGCGATGATCTTCTGCAGGACGAAGCGCACCGCGGCCGACATCGCCGACCAGCTGATGCAGCGCGGCTTCGCCGCGGGCGCGGTCCACGGCGACCTGGGCCAGGGCGCGCGCGAGCAGGCGCTGCGCGCGTTCCGCAACGGCAAGGTCGACGTGCTGGTGTGCACCGACGTCGCGGCCCGCGGCATCGACGTCGAGGGCGTGACGCACGTCATCAACTACCAGTCGCCCGAGGACGAGAAGACGTACCTGCACCGCATCGGCCGCACCGGCCGCGCGGGCGCGACGGGCACGGCCGTCACCCTCGTCGACTGGGACGACATCCCGCGCTGGCAGCTGATCGACAAGGCGCTCGGCCTGGGCTTCCCCGCCCCGCCCGAGACGTACTCCACCTCGGCGCACCTCTTCGAGGAGCTGTCGATCCCGGCCGGCACCAAGGGCATCCTGCCGCGTGCCGAGCGGACCCGCGCGGGCCTCGCGGCCGAGCAGGTCGAGGACCTGGGCGAGACGGGCGGCAGGGGCCGCCGCGGCGCACCGGCGGCCGCGGCACCGCAGGAGGAGCGCCCGGCGCGTACACGGACGCCGCGGCAGCGGCGCCGCACCCGCGGCGGACTCTCCGTGGGCGAGGCGGCCCCCGAGGCCGCGCACGCGGCCGACACGGCCGAGGGCGCGGCGGACACCGAAGAGGCGCGGGCGCCGCGGCGCCGCCGCCGTACCCGCTCGGGCGCCGCGGCCACGGCCGAGGCGGCGCTCCCCGCGCCCGCCGAGGCGCCGGACGCGGCCGCGGACGAGGCCCCGGCCAAGCCCCGCAGGCGCCGTACGCGCGCGGTCAAGACCCAGGCGGAGGCGGTGCCCGCCGCTGCCGAGGCACCGGCGGCAGCCGAGGCCGAGGCGAAGCCGCGGCGCCGCCGCACCCGCTCGGCGAAGCCGGTGCAGCAGCCGGAGGCGTGAGCGCGCGCAGCACAGCGGCCGTGGCCCGGAACCCCGTGCGGGGTTCCGGGCCACGGCCTTTTCCCTGGCCGGGCGCGCGCCCGCGCACGCCCCGGCTAGCCTCGGGGCCATGAGTCGCCCAGACAGCTTCGTGCCGCCCGCCGTCGCCCGTGCCCGTACGCTCGCCACCTCGCGCGGCGGCTTCGCGGCGATCGAGGCGGCGCCCGCGGGGCAGCAGCTCGGCACGGTCCTGATGCTGCCCGGCTTCACCGGCAGCAAGGAGGACTTCAACGCCCTGCTCGAACCGGTCGCCGCCGGCGGCTACCGCGTGGTGGCGGTCGACGGCCGCGGGCAGTACGAGTCGGCGCCGCCCGCCTCGCCCGACGGCTACGCGCGCGCCGAGCTGGCCGCTGACGTGCTGGCGCAGGCCGAGGCCCTCGGCGCGCCGGTGCACCTGCTCGGCCACTCCTTCGGCGGGCAGGTCGGCCGGGCGGCGGCGATCGCCGAGCCCGGCAGCTTCCGTACGTTCACGATGATGTCGTCGGGGCCCGCCGCGATCTCGCAGAGCGAGAAGGCGCGGGCGAAGCTGCTGCTCGACGCCCTCGCGGTGATGACCATGGAGGAGGTGTGGGAGGCGATGCGGCGGATGGAGCCGCTCGAAGAGGCCCCAGTCGTCCCCGCGGCTCCCGCGGCTCCCGGCGCAGCGGGCGGGCGCCCCGCGGCTCCCACCGACGCCGGGGACCTGCGCAGGCGCTGGCTCGCGACGGACCCCGCGCAGCTGGTCGCGGCGGCCGGGCAGCTGGTCGCCGAGCCCGACCGGGTGGCGGAGCTGGCCGCGACGGGCCTGCCGGTGCACGTGGTCTCCGGCGTCCAGGACGGGGTGTGGCCGCCCGAGCTCCTCGACGACATGGCGCGCCGCCTCGGTGCGCGGCGCACGACGGTGGCGGGCGCCGGCCACTCCCCCAACACGGACCGCCCGGCCAGGACGGCTGCGGCGCTGCTCGCCTTCTGGGACGCGCACCGGTAGCGGCCGCGGTACGGGCCCGTATCGCAGGGGCGTCAGTACTGGGCCTGGAGGTGCTGCCAGAAGCCGTCGCGCAGCGCGCGGCGCAGCATGGCGTGGCCCCGCAGGGAGCGGCCGAGCAGCCGCTCCGCCTCGATCAGCAGGTCCTGGTCGACGGCGCCCGGCAGATAGGGGTGTCCCGGCAGCAGCTCGGCGAGCGCCTCGCGGCCCCGCTCGACCAGCCAGGTCGCGGCGATCTGCGCGCCGATGAAGCGCACCTCGTCGCGGCTCGGCGGCGGCTCGGCGTCGTGCTCCCAGGTGGTGACGGGCCTGCGGGTGACGAACGGCTTGCAGAAGTCGAGGTCGAAGGTGCGCTGGCTGTCGACCTCCCACAGCAGCGGCTCTGCCTGGTTGCGGCCGTCCGCGGCCTCGATGCCCCACAGGTGCACGCGCGCGCCGTAGCCCTGCGCGGCCTCCACGGCGGAGACGAGGTCCTCGTCGCCGCCGACGAGCGCGGCGTCGCTGATGGCGCGGTGGCGGGCGAGCGACTCCAGGTCCGAGCGGATCAGCGAGTCGACGCCCTTCTGCTGGTTGTTGGCGTTGAGGTTGCCGAGGCGGACCTTGACGTCGGGCAGCTCCGCGATGGCCTGCTGCTCGGGCGTGTGGATGCGGCGCCGCGCGCCGTCGTACCAGTACACGCGGAGCAGCCTGCTGTCCGCGAAGATCACCCGCGCCTTGTCGATGAACGCCTCGATGAGGCCCTCGGCGTCGAGGTCGAAGGAGCGCCGGTCCTCGGTGCCCGCGACCAGCAACCCGGCCGAAGCGTAGACGTAACCGGCGTCGACGAAGATGGCATGGGTGGAGGGCGTCTTCGCGACCTCGGCGAGCATGCGGGTCAGCAGCTCGTTGGTGCGCGTGAGGTGCCGGTCGAGGTCGGCGGCGAAGGCGCCGTCCGGCACGGGGTCCGGCCCTTCGGGGGCGTGCTCCGGGGCGGTCTGTGCCGCCGGCTCGCGTGGCTCGCTCATACCCGGCTCATTCTCCGTGGGGGTCGCGGGCCGCACCGTACCCGCCAGTAGTTAGCAATTCGAAGTTTTTCGTTAGCGTAGGGAATGTTTGCACAGCGCAAGCCGTTGATCCCGGTGTATCGATCGACACTTTCGCTGTCATCAACAGTTCTCCAGCAGGAGGATCAGACGAAGGGAGAAGCCTGTGCGCTTCGAGATCACGCGACTCGACGACGTCAACGGCACCGCCGTGGACAGCACCGTCGTTGACGCAGCCTCCGTCAACCGGATCGTGCAGCAGGCCGCGGAAATGGGCCAGCGCATCTACATCCGGCCGGCCGAGACGCCGGCTTCATAACTACTCTCCGCCGACCCCCGCACCCGGCATGATCCAAAAGAATTGTTCTCACGGAATCATACGGTTCGGGATGTGACACGCGACCGCGCCCTCCACCACCCGGAGGGCGCGGTTTCGCATGAGGGGATTGTGTGCGGACACAGCGCTTTTCCGCGGAGAGCCGGCCTCATCCGCCCCGCACGACCTGGGTGACGCCGTTGATGATCTGCTGCACGGCGATCGCGGAGAGCATCATGCCGGCGAGCCTCGTCACGAGCACGACGCCGCCGTCTTTGATGACCCGGATGATCAGCAGCGAGTACCGCAGCACCAGCCAGAGCACCACGTGCATGGCCCCGATCGCCGCCCACACGGAGACCTGCGCCGCCGGGGTGTGCGCGTGCTGGACGGCGAGGATCACCGAGACGATCGCGCCGGGCCCGGCGAGCAGCGGCATGCCGAGGGGCACGAGCGCCGCGTTGACGTCCTTGGTCTGCTTGGGCTCCTCGCTCTTGCCGGTGAGCAGGTCGAGCGCGATCAGGAGCAGCAGCAGCCCGCCGGAGATCATCAGGGCGGGCACGGTGATGTGCAGGTAGTCGAGGATCTGCCGGCCGAGCACACCGAACACGGCGATGACGCAGAACGCGACGACGACCGCCTGCCAGGCCATGGAGCGCTGCGTCTTGGCGGCGCGGCCCGAGGTCAGGGCCAGGAAGATCGGGGTGATCCCCGGCGGGTCCATGATCACGAACAGGGTCAGGAAGAGGGAGCCGAACACGGCGAAGTCGAACATGGCGGGCCTTGCGTAGGGGTGGATCGGGGACGTGGGACACGCGCGTGCGGGCCCCGGGCCGCGTGGGCGGCCTGCGGGACCTGGGCGGTGGTGTGGTGCGTGCGGGCGCGCGGCTGCCCGGACGCGGTGGGAGCCCGGCGGGGCCGGGGCGGCACCGGGCCACCGTCCTGGCGCGCGGGGGGAAGCGGGCGGGCGGGGCGCTAGGCGGTGACGGGACCGCCCGCGCCGGGGACGGGGAAGGCGCCGGTGGCACGCCGCACGATCTCCGCGTAGACCTCGGGGTCCGTGGTGTGGGCGCCGAGCGCGATGTCCTTGCGACTGCCGTGGTAGTCGCTCGACCCCGTGACGAGCAGGCCGAGGTCGGCGGCGAGGCCGCGCAGCCGCTGCCGTGCGGGCGCGTCGTGGTCGGCGTGGTCGACCTCGATGCCGTCGAGCCCCGCCTCGGCGAGCCGCGCGACGGTCTCGACCGGCACGGTCCTGCCCCGCTTCGCGGCCGCGGGGTGCGCGAAGACGGCGACGCCGCCCGCCCCGTGGACCAGGCGCACCGCCTCGAAGGGGTCGGTCTCGTGCTTCTGCGCGTACGCGCGCCCGCCGTCGGCGAGCCAGTCCTCGGTGAAGGCGTCGGAGACGGTGGGCACGACGCCGAGCTCGACCAGCGCAGAGGCGACATGGGGCCGGCCCACCGAGGCGTCGCCCGCAATCCTCGCGACCTGCTCCCAGGTGACGGGGACGCCGAGCTCCTGGAGCTTGCGGACCATCGTCCTGGCACGCGGCACGCGGTCGTCGCGCACCAGCTCGCGCTCGGCGAGCAGCGCGGGCTCCTCGGGGTCGAAGAGGTAGGCGAGCAGGTGCATGCTGACGCCGTCGACGCGGCAGGACAGCTCGGCACCGGTCACCAGCGTGAGCCCGGCGGGCAGCGCCGCAAGCGCCTCCGCATGCCCGCGGGTGGTGTCGTGGTCGGTGAGCGCGACGACGTCGAGGCCGCGGGCCGCGGCGTTGCGCACCAGCTCGGCGGGGGTGTCGGTGCCGTCGGACGCCGAGGAGTGGGTGTGCAGGTCGATACGCACGGACGGGCTCCTGGGTCTGCGGTACGGCGGGGGGACGGCGGCGACCCGTCCAGCCTAACGGCCCGCCCGCCGCCCCCGCGCCGCGCTCCCCCGGCGCGCGGGACCCTCCGGTCGGCCGCGGGCCGGGCGCGGGCCCCGGCCGCTGCCCCCGGGCGCGGGGCCCCTCAGGACAGCAGCCGGGGCGAGAGCGCGCCGCAGGGGAGCAGATCGACCTCGGCGCCCGCGTCGCGCAGGTCGGTGAGGACGATCTCGTCGTACATCAGCAGGCCCGACCCCTGCGGCCACAGCACGGCCCACAACCACAGGCCGAGGGCCTCGCCCGCGAAGACGGCCCGGTCCTCGGGCGTGCCCGACACCAGCCACAGGGGGGTGGGGCGGCCAGCGGCGAGCAGCTTCGTGCGCGGGGGCTCGTCCATCCGCAGGCGCGGGCCCGGGTCGGGGCCTGCGACCCCGGCGTACCGGGCGCCGAGCCCGACGCCCGGCTCCTCGGCGACGAGCAGCAGCTCACCGACGCCGCCGAGCGGCCCGGGGCCCGAGCAGGCGACGGCGGTGGCGCGGCCGCCGCTGCGGTCGTCGCCCGCGTACGACACGCCGGTGAACAGCCAGCCGACCGGCAGCGGCCAGGGCATCCAGACGGGGACCCGCGCCCGGTCGACCACGACGGCGAGCGCCTCGACCCCCGGGGGGAGCACGGGTTGCAGCGGGTGCACCGTGCCGTGTGCGTCGCAGTGCCAGGAGTCGGCGAAGAGGCCGGGCGCCCTGACGCGTCCACCGCACCTCGGGCAGCTGGGTTCGCCCCTCATGTCCGCCAACAGTCCTCTCCGGCCGACGCCGCGTCAAGGCGATCACGGGACTGCGGGGAGGCTCGGGAGCCCTCAGTCAAGGGGTACGGCCCCGCGCAGTGGGTCACGCAGGTCCGTGCCGTGCGACAGCCAGCGCTCCTGGAGCTCCTGTGCGCCTCTGGCGCGCTTGAAGGCCGCCTCGTTGGGGGTCATCGGCAGCAGCGGCAGGAACCGCACCGGGTCCCTGCGCTCCGTGGGCCCTGCCGGGTCGGGGAGACCCGGAATCCCCCGGGCCTCGGGCTCTTCCGGGGACTCCGGCAGTTCCAGGTCTCCGACGAGGCCGCCGCCCTCGGCGACCAGTACGGAGGTGAACGGCGCGCCCGGCCACAGCGGCCCGCCCACGTCGAGCGACGCGCCCGGCGCCACCACGACGCCCTCGACCTGCGGCGACGCGCCGAGCACCGCGAGCGGCCGCAGCACCTCGTCGGTGCGCGCGAGCCCGGCGCGCACCGAGAGCAGCAGCTCGGCGCGCGGGCCGCGCACCGGGTCCACGACCGCCGAGGAGGCGTCGCCCATGGGCGCGGCCGACATGCCGAGCGTCGCGTAGCGGACGAGGCCGCCCGCCGCGTCGACGAAGCGGAGCACTTCGATCCGGTCGGCGCCGAGGAAGGTGACGGCGGCACGCGCGTCCGGTTCGCCGAGCGCGGCGCGCAGGTGGGCCTCGACCAGCGGGAGAATTTCTGCCACCCGGCGAGCATAGATCGCGTAAGGAAGGGGCATCACGCAAGATTGGGCCGGTGCCAGCTGTTAGGCTGAGGCGCCGGTCGGGGCAGCAGGCAGAAGCCTGGCTCTCCAGCCCCGACACGCCCACGGCATCCCCCGCAGGGGGACCGACATCCCCCACGGGGGACCGACCGGAGGAGGTGGGGCTGCGGTGGATCGAAGTCACCCGGCCAGTACCAGCCGCTCTCCGTACGGCTTCACAGCGTTGTGAGCTGAGCCTCGCCCCTTTGACCGGGCACCGCGCGAACCGCGTACCGCGGACCGTGCCGCGGACACCCCGGCCAATCGCTCCCTGGCTTTCCGTCCGGCGGATGAGCACACGTCATCCCAGCTTGTGTTTTTCACCTGTCGGTAGCGCACACCGTCCTCGCGACCCCCGGTGCCGCCCGCTTTGCGGACGTAGGAGTTCCGTCGGAGCCACGTCCCCATTCCTGGCTGCGCCACGTCTCGCCTGACGGTCTCTGTCGTGAAGGAGCCTGCCATGTCGATGATCCGTGACCTGCGTGCGGCCGTCCGCCCGTCGTTCCGCAAGAACGCCCGCGGCTACCGCCCGTACGACTCCGCGTACGACCCGGGCCGCGACACCTCGGCCTCCACCGCCGTCGTGGACTGCGGCGTCTACCGCGACGGCCGCCGGGTGCCCTCGGAGACCTGCCGCACCCCGCACGAGGCGATGCTCACGGTGCGCACCGAGGGCGGCTTCGCCTGGATCGGCCTCTACGAGCCCACCGAGGAGGAGTTCGCCGGCATCGCCGCCGAGTTCGGCCTCCACCCGCTGGCCGTCGAGGACGCCGTCCACGCCCACCAGCGGCCCAAGCTCGAACCGTACGACGACACCCTCTTCACGGTCTTCAAGACCATCCACTACGTCGACCACGACAGGCTGACCGAGAACAGCGAGGTCGTGGAGACCGGCGAGGTGATGTGCTTCACCGGCCGGGACTTCG
Organism: Streptomyces sp. NPDC047002; assembly: GCF_040704505.1. Classification (NCBI taxonomy): domain Bacteria; kingdom Bacillati; phylum Actinomycetota; class Actinomycetes; order Kitasatosporales; family Streptomycetaceae; genus Streptomyces; species Streptomyces sp. NPDC047002. The sequence continues at coordinate 235,295 of NZ_JBEYWC010000007.1, read as the reverse complement.
TCATCACGGTCCGGCACGGCGCGAAGGGCTCGCTGCGCAACCTCAGGCACCGCCTTGAGGACGACCCCGAGCACCTGGCGCACGGCCCCTCCGCCGTGCTGCACGCCATCGCCGACCATGTCGTCGACGGCTACCTCGCGGTCGCCGACTCGGTGCAGGACGACATCGACGAGGTCGAGATCGACGTCTTCTCCGAGCCCGCGAAGGGCCAGAAGGGCGGCCAGGACGCCCAGCGCATCTACCAGCTCAAGCGCGAGGTGCTGGAGTTCAAGCGGGCGGTCGCGCCGCTGCTGCGCCCGATGCAGATGCTGAGCGAGCGGCCGATGCGGCTGGTCGAGCCGGCGATCCAGAAGTACTTCCGCGACGTGGCGGACCACCTGGTCCGCGTGCACGAGCAGGTCGTCGGCTTCGACGAGCTGCTCAACTCCATCCTCCAGGCCAACCTCGCCCAGGCGACCGTCGCGCAGAACGAGGACATGCGCAAGATCACCTCCTGGGCGGCGATCATCGCCGTGCCGACGGCGGTCTGCGGTGTCTACGGCATGAACTTCCAGTACATGCCCGAGCTGCACTGGAAGTACGGCTATCCGCTGGTGCTCGGCGCGATCGTGGCGATCTGCCTGGCCATCCACCGGACGCTGAAGAAGAACGGCTGGCTGTAGGGGCCCGCGGGCCCGCCGCGTAGGCTGCCCGCCATGACGGAGTACGCACAGTCCCCCGCGCTGCGCGCCCTGGTCGACGAGGCCACCAAAAAGTCGGGCCTCGTGTGGGTGCGGGGCACCGGGCGGGCCCGCCCGCTGTGGCACGTGTGGCTGGACGGCGCCGCCTGGGTGGTCGGCGGCGGGCCGGGCGAGCAGCCGCTGCCCGAGGGGCTCGCCACGGGGGCGCGGGCCGAGGTGACCGTGCCGAGCAAGGACAAGCGCGGCCGGCTGCTGTCCTGGACCGCGCAGGTCGCGGAGTGCGCGCCCGGCTCCGCCGAGTGGGAGAGCGCGGTCGGCGAGCTCAGGGGCAAGCGGCTGAACGCGCCGGACGCGGAGAGCGTGCCGGAGCGCTGGGCGCGCGAGTGCCGCGTCCTGCGGCTGACGCCGTGCGCCGCCACGACGGAGCTGCCCGACGCGTCGGCGGCGGCACGCCCCGCGCCGAGCCCGGCGACGACCAGGGGCCCGCTGCCCCCGGCGCTCGGGCGGCGGCGCCGCAAGGGCTGACGCGCCGGGGCGTAGGCGCCGCCGTCAGGTGCGGGGGATCGCGCTGCCGTAGTCGACCGTCTCGTCCTTGGCCGGGGCCTTCAGCGGGAAGTCCTTGCCCCAGTCGTCGAGGGTCAACGTGCCGGCGCCGCCCGCCCGTTCGAGGCGCACGGGGTAGGGGGCCCCGTGCAGGGAGACATCGAGGCGGCCGCCCTTGGCGTCCTCGCCGCCGGTGATCTCGACGGTCTGCACGCCGTGCACGGTCGGCCGCTCGCCCTTGACGGGCTCGCCGTCGAGCGTGATCAGGCCGTCGAGGAGCGCGCCGAGGTCGGTGAAGCCCCGCAGCTGCCGGTACGCGGGGTCGCCCGAGGGGACCTTGACGTACTTGCCGCCGAGCTTGCCCGCGACGTCAGCACTCGAACCGGACGATCCGGAGGACCCTGAGGCGCCCGCCGAGGCTCCGGGGCCCGGGCCCGCGGCCTGGCCCCAGAAGTCCTCGGAGCCCTTCAGGAACAGCGCGTCACCCACCCGCAGCAGCGCGAACGTGGTGGAGCGCGCCGTGACGGACCCCTGGCCTCCGTCCTTCTTCAGCCGCATGTCGAGCCGGTAGGTCTGCCCCTGGGTGACCAGCGCGCCGGTGACCCGTACCGCCGTGGCCGCGCCCACCGCCGTGCGCGCCTTCTGCTCGATCGCGCCCGCTTCGAGTCTGCCCACGCCGTTGGTCCCCTCGTCCGGGTCCGCGCAGCCGGACAGCGCCACCGCGAGGCCGGCGCAGAGCGCGACGGCGGCGGTGGCACGGCCGCGCGGACGGCCTGAGGGGAACGGGGAGGCCGGGGAAGGGGGCAGGGACACGCAGAAACCTCTCGTTCGGGACGGGCGCGTACCGGTGGCTGCGCGGGGTCGCGTGCGGGCCGAGGCGGGTCCGCGCACACGACAGGGGCCGCGGCAGACCGCAGCGTACCCGCGTCCGCCTCAGCACGCGGGCCGCCGTGGGGCTAGCCTGATCACGTCCGGAGCGATGTGATCGAGGAGGCGCACGACATGGCGGGAGGCGCCCCGGTGATCTTCGTGTCCCACCTGTCGGGTGTGCCCGTGTTCGACCCCCAGGGCGACCCGGTGGGACGGCTGCGCGACCTGGTCGCGATGCTCCGGGTCGGCAACAGGCCGCCCCGCCTCGTGGGACTGGTCGTCGAGGTGGCGAGCAGGCGCCGGATCTTCCTGCCGATGACGCGGGTCACCGACATCGCCTCGGGGCAGATCATCACGACGGGCGTGCTGAACGTGCGCAGGTTCGAGCAGCGGGCCACGGAGCGCCTGGTCTTCGGCGAGCTGCTCGACCGGCGGGTGCGGCTGGTGGAGGACGGCTCCGAGGTGACCGTCCTCGACGTGGCGGTGCAGCAGCTGCCCGCGCGCCGCGAGTTCGAGGTGGCGAAGGTCTTCGTGCGGCGGGGCGGGCGCTCAGGGGCGCTGCGGCGCCGCAAGGACGCCTTCACGGTCGACTGGTCGGACGTGACGGGCTTCTCGCTGGAGGAGGAGGGGCAGGGTGCGGAGAACCTCGTCGCGACGTTCGAGACCCTCCGCCCGGTCGAACTCGCCAACGTGCTGCACAACCTGACGGCGAAGCGGCGCGCCGAGGTCGCGGCCGCGCTCGACGACGACCGGCTCGCGGACGTGCTGGAGGAGCTGCCGGACGACGACCAGGTGGAGATCCTCGGGAAGCTGAAGGACGAGCGGGCCGCCGACGTGCTGGAGGCGATGGACCCGGACGACGCGGCCGACCTGCTCTCCGAGCTGCCCGAGGACGACAAGGAGCGGCTGCTCGAACTGATGCAGCCGCACGACGCCGCGGACGTGCGCCGGCTCATGTCGTACGAGGAGCGCACCGCGGGCGGTCTGATGACGACGGAGCCGATCGTGCTGCGGCCCGACGCGACGGTCGCGGACGCGCTCGCCCGGGTGCGGGTGCGGGACCTGTCGCCCGCGCTGGCCGCACAGGTCTACGTGTGCCGGCCGCCCGAGGACACGCCCACGGGCAAATACCTGGGCACGGTGCACTTCCAGCGGCTGCTGCGCGAGCCGCCGTTCACGATGGTCGGCGCGGTGGTCGACAGCGACCTGCCGCCGCTGTCGCCCGGCACCCCGCTGCCCGCGGTGACCAGCCACCTCGCCGCGTACAACATGGTGTCGGCCGCTGTGGTGGACGCGAGCGGGGCGCTGCTCGGCGCGGTGACCGTGGACGACGTGCTGGACCACCTGCTGCCCGACGACTGGCGGGAGACCGGCTTCCACGGCATCGGCATGGAGGAGGTACGGGCCCGTGACGAGTGACCAGCGCCGCGACGGCTCGGGCGCGGGACCGCGCCCGCACGGGGCGACGGCGGTGCGCCGCGACGGCGGCGCGGACGGCCGCGGGCGGCGGCGCGCCGACGTGCGCGCCGGCGGCCGCTTCGAGGACGGCAGGCGCTCGCGCGAGCGGCTCGACCAGCCGCGCGAGCAGCGGCGCAGGCTGGTGCCCGAGTGGGACCCCGAGGCGTTCGGGCGGCTGTCGGAGCGGGTGGCGCGGTTCCTCGGCACGGGCCGGTTCATCGTCTGGATGACGATGATCATCATCATCTGGGTGGTGTGGAACGTGGCGGCGCCGAGGGGCCTGCGCTTCGACGAGTACCCGTTCATCTTCCTGACCCTCGCGCTGTCGCTCCAGGCGTCGTACGCGGCGCCGCTGATCCTGCTGGCGCAGAACAGGCAGGACGACCGCGACCGGGTCACCCGGGAGCGCGAGCGCAAGCAGAACGAGCGGTCCATCGCGGACACGGAGTACCTGACGCGGGAGATCGCGGCCCTGCGGATGGGGCTCGGCGAGGTCGCCACCCGCGACTGGATCAGGTCGGAGCTCGAAGACCTGGTACGGGACCTCGACCAGCGCGACGGGCGCGGCGACGGCCGCCGCGCGGGCGACGAGCGCGGCGGCCAGGCCGGGGCCGCGCGCGACGGCGCGGGGCGCGACGGCTGAGGCCCCCCGCGCGGGGTCCCGCGGGCCGGGCGTGACACCGGTCTCCCGGGGGCTCGGCGCTTGCCGCGCGTGCCGCGCGGCGCCGTACCATCTGGTTTATGGCTACCGACACGTACGCAACCACCGTCCCCGCGGAAGACGCGGTGCGCGAGGCGCTCTCGACGGTGAACGACCCCGAGATCCACCGGCCGATCACGGAGCTCGGCATGGTCAAATCGGTGGAGATCGCGGACGACGGCGCGGTGGCCGTGACGGTGTACCTGACGGTCTCGGGCTGCCCGCTGCGCGACACCATCACCCGCAATGTCACCGAGGCGGTCTCCCGGGTCGCGGGCGTGACGTCCGTGTCCGTGGCGCTCGACGTGATGAGCGACGAGCAGCGGCGCGAGCTCGCGTCCTCGCTGCGCGGCGGCCAGACCGAGCGCGAGGTGCCGTTCGCCCAGCCGGGCTCGCTGACCCGGGTGTACGCGGTGGCCTCGGGCAAGGGCGGCGTCGGCAAGTCGTCGGTGACGGTGAACCTGGCGGCCGCGATGGCGGCAGACGGCCTCAAGGTCGGCGTCGTCGACGCGGACATCTACGGGCACAGCGTGCCGCGGATGCTCGGCGCCGACGGGCGCCCCACCCAGGTCGAGAACATGATCATGCCGCCGTCGGCGAACGGCGTGAAGGTCATCTCGATCGGGATGTTCACGCCGGGCAACGCGCCGGTGGTGTGGCGCGGCCCGATGCTGCACCGGGCGCTCCAGCAGTTCCTCGCCGACGTGTACTGGGGCGACCTGGACGTGCTGCTGCTCGACCTGCCGCCCGGCACGGGCGACATCGCGATCTCCGTGGCGCAGCTCGTGCCGAACGCGGAGATCCTCGTGGTGACGACGCCTCAGCAGGCCGCCGCGGAGGTCGCCGAGCGGGCGGGCTCCATCGCGGTGCAGACCCACCAGAAGATCGTGGGCGTCGTGGAGAACATGTCGGGTCTGCCGTGCCCGCACTGCGGCGAGATGCTCGACGTGTTCGGCACGGGCGGCGGCAAGCTCGTCGCCGAGGGCCTGACCCGCACGACGGGCGCCGAGGTGCCGGTGCTCGGCGCGATCCCGATCGACGTGCGGCTGCGGGAGGGCGGCGACGAGGGCCGCCCCGTGGTCCTGACCGACCCGGAGTCGCCCGCGGGTGTCGCGCTGCGCGGGGTCGCCGAGCGCCTCGGCGAACGCAAGCGCGGCCTCTCCGGGCTGTCGCTCGGGATCACGCCGCGCAACAAGTTCTGACGTCCTGGCGCGCCGCCCCGCGGCGGCCCGGCGCTCCGGGCCGCCCTGCGGGGCCGCCTCCCGGCGGGCTCCGGTGTCAGCCCTCGTACGCCCTGAGGTCCTCGATCCTGGCGAAGCCGAGGCCGTACGCGCTCATCCCCCGCCCGTACGCCCCCAGGTGGACGCCGTCCGCGGAGCCCGCGAGCACCCAGCCGTACGCGGACTCGCGGTAGCGGAAGGGAGTGGGGACGCCGTCCACGGGCAGCGAGAGCGTCGACCACTCGGAGCTCTCCAGGTCGTCCGCGAGGTCGAACGCGGTCTCCGTCTGCTGGTTCAGCCAGTCGTCGCGCAGGGTGTGGTCGAGCTGCCCCGGCCAGGTGCAGGACAGCAGCCCCGAGCCGGCGAGCCACGCCGCCGACGACGCCGTGGTGGCGTCGAGCCGGCCCGTGCCGTCGCCGCTGGTCCGCGCGGGGTTCGCCGCGACGGTGATGACCACGACGAAGCGCTGCTTGTCCTCGCCGTCCTCCGCGCCCTCGGCGACCACCGCGGCCTCCGGCCTGATCTGCGGCTCGGAGCCGTGGCGCACGGCGCCGTGCTGGACCGTGCCGTCGGCCGCCGCGACCGCCTGCAGCAGGCTGCGCGGCCCCGTGTACGCGGCGTCGAGCCCGTACCAGGGGAAGGTGGCCCGCAGAAAGCCGTCGACGGGTCTCGACGGTTCGAGCGGGCTCTGTTTGCCGGGCTTCTCGGCCCGGTCGGACGCCTCGTCGGTCGCCGCCTGACTGGTCGTCTCCATCGGTCCGGCCGCCTCCTCGATCTGCACGGGGTCCGGGGACTCACACCTGCCGGACAGATGGAGGATAGCCATCCCACCGCCGGGGGGCGGGACAGGCGGTGCTCAGGTGGCGTCCGCGTCGAACGGCGGGTGGTCGTCGCCCTTCGTGTCGGGACGCTTTTTGAGCAGGTCGGGGGTGGTGGAGGCGGCGCCGGAGCCGTTGGCGGACGCGAGCGGCGCCGCGGCTGCCGTGTCGCGGCCGTGCACGGAGTCCGCGACCTCGGCCATCTCCTTCTTGAGGTCGGTCACCTCGCCGAAGTCCTTCTTCAGGTCGGCGACGTCGGCGATCTCCTTGCGCAGGTCGAGGCTGCCGCGGATCTCCTTGAAGTCGTCGTTCTCCAGGAGCTGCTTGCGGACGAACGTCTTCGGGTTGAGGTCCTCGAAGTCGAAGTCCTTGAACTCGGGCCCGAGCTCGTTCCTGATGTCCTGCTTCGCGTTGTCGGAGAACTCGCGGACCTTGCGGATGAACCGGGCGGTGTCCTGGATGACCTTCGGCAGCTTCTCGGGACCGAAGACGATCACGGCGAGGACCACGAGGGCGAGGATCTCCAGGGGACCGATGTCGTTGAACACCTAGCAGCTCCTTGTGCGCTCCGTGCCGGTGGGACGGTCTGAGGTCCGTCCTGGTCCGCGGTCGGGTCAAGGTCCGGGCCGTTACACGGTACCCGCACCCCTGTCGCCGCGGTACCTCCCCCGGCGCCTCACGTCCCTCCGGCGGAGCCGAGCGTCAGCGCGGCCGTACGCCCGGTACCGCCGCGGCGAACGGTGAGTGTCAGGCGGTCGCCGGGACGGTGCGCGCGGATCCGCACGATCAGCTCCTCGCCGCTGTGCACCGGATCGCCGTCCACCGCGGTGATGACGTCGCCGGCCCTGATCCCGGCCCTGTCGGCGGGGCCGCCCGCGGTCACGGCGGGCCCGCCGTCCGCCGCCTTCGCCGCGACCCTGGCGCCGTCGCCCGGGTAGCCGGTGTCGAGGGTGACGCCTATCACGGGGTGGGTGGCCCTGCCGGTGTCGATGAGTTCCTCGGCGACCCGTTTGGCCTGGTTGACCGGGATCGCGAAGCCGAGGCCGATGGATCCCGCCTGCCCGCCGTCGTCCGTGGTGCCGCTGCCGGCCGCGCGTATCGCGCTGTTGATGCCGATGACGCGGGCGTGCGCGTCCACGAGCGGCCCGCCGGAGTTGCCCGGGTTGATCGGGGCGTCGGTCTGGAGCGCGTCCACATAGCTGACGTCGCTTCCCGTGCCGTCGTCGCCGCCCGCCGTGATGGGCCGGTCCTTGGCGCTGATGATGCCGGAGGTGACGGTGTTCGACAGGTCGAAGGGCGCGCCGATCGCCACGACGGGGTCGCCCACCCGGACGTTGTCCGAGTTGCCGAGCGGCAGCGGCGCGAGCCCGGAGACGCCCGTCACCTGCACGACGGCGAGGTCGTATCCGCCGTCCTTGCCGACGACCTTCGCCCGGGCGGTCCGCCCGCTGCTGAACGTGACCGATATCTCGCCGCCGCCGCCCGCGAGGGCGACGACGTGGTTGTTCGTCAGGATGTGGCCCCGGCGGTCGAGGACGAAGCCGGTGCCGGTGCCCGCCTCGTCGGCGCCGCGCACATGGAGCGTGACGACGCCGGGCAGGGTGCTCGCCGCTATGCCGGCGACGCTGTCGGGCGCGCGGCCCGCCTCGCTCCTCGCCTCCTGCGGCAGGGTGGTGGGCCCGAGCGCGCCGCGCTGTGCGAGATACGCGCCGACGCCTCCCCCGACCACGCCGGTGACCAGCGCGAACACCAGGGCGGCGACGAGGCCGCCGCGGCGGCGCGACCGCTCGGGGTACGCGGCGTGGGCGTCGGTGTACCCGTCCGCTCCGTACGGGTCGTCGCCCGGCGCGGCCCAGGGGTCGAGCCGCTGCCAGGCGGCGCCGCCCTGCGCGGCGGCCGACCAGGGGTCGGCCGCGGGCCGCCCGCCGGGCGGGCAGGGGGCGAGGCCCGGTCCTGGGGCCGCCGTCCCGTGCGGCGGCGCGTCCGCGAACGGGCCGTACGCGGCCGGGGCGTCCTGCCACGATCCGGCGGGCGCCGCGGGGTGGCGGACCTGGGGCGCGGGCGCCCAGGGCCCGGGGTCGCCGTAGGGCGGTGTGTCGTACGGATCCGGCTCGTGCAGCGGGGCCTCCGCGGGGGCCCCGGACATCGCGGGTGCGGGTATCGCGTCCGCGGCGGGCTCCGGTCGGACCGGGGGGCCGGGTATCGCGTCGTCCGCGGCGGGCTCCGGTCGGACCGCGGGTGCGGGTATCGCGTCGTCCGCGGCGGGCTCCGGTCGGACCGCGGGGCCGGGTATCGCGTCCGCCTCGGCGCCCGGCACGGCCGCGGGGGTGGGGCGGGACGGGGTGCGGGCGCCGGGCGACGCGGGGCGCGGGGTGGCGGGACGGCTCCACCACGACCCTCCGGGCCTGGTGGTCTGCCCGCCGTCCGCGCCGTCCCCGCCGTTCATGTATGCCCCGCATCCCCGTACGCGCCGGTACGCGCCCCCTGCGGGCGCCCAGGCTGAGGATTCAACCAGGTTCCGGGGCGTCCTCGGTCAGCGCGTCCCGGACAACGGGCCCGGGCCCGCGAGGAGTTCCGGACGAGCGGCGGCGCCGCGCACCTGGTCCGTCGCGGGCAGGCTCGGGGCGGCGGGGCCGCTGTTGACCGCGGACGCGGGGAGGGCGGGCACGCCGGCCCCGGCGGCAGGGAAGGGCGAGGAGGCGGACGACGGCGCCATGAACGCCCGGAGCGTCAGCGCGGACGGCGCGTGCGCCGCCAGGGCCGAGAACGCGGAGCCCGCCGATCCCCCGGCGAGCCAGGAGCCCGCCGACTGCCCGGACGTCCCGGGAATCCCCGATGTACCGGAAGCACCCGGCATCGCGGGCATACGGGCTGTCCCGATCATGCCTCGGGCCGTCGACAGCCCGGAACGCCCCGGGAGCGCGGACAGCCCCGGCACCGCGGGGAGGTTGCGCGCCTGGAGCGTGCCCGGCGCGGCCACGGTCCTCGCGGGCGTCCCCGACTGCGGCAGCAGGCCGCCGCCCGAGGCGCCGTTCCTGCGGCCGGTCTCCGCGGTCGCCGAGGTGCCCACCGCGCGCAGCGGTACGACGTTGTTCCTGGCGGGGGCGGACGTGGACGAGCCGAGGGGCAGTGTGCCGCCGAGCGCCACGGCGGCCAGCGAGACCGCGCCCGCCGCGGCGAAGGCGAAGCGCCTGCCGCGCCGCGCCGAGCGCTCCTGCTGCCCGGCCCGGTGGACGGGGAACACCGAGGCGCCGTGCGCACCGGCGAACGCGAAGGCGTCCATCGTGTCGGCGAGCGGGCCCCGCGGGTCCTGCGCGTCGAACACCCCGTGCCCGAAGGGCTCACGGCCCGGCGCGCCCGGCCCGCCGTCGGCGTCGTCCGGCGGCTGCGGCCTGCCCGCGGGCAGGCTCTGCAGCCGGGCGAGGAACCCGGCGGAGGGAGGCGGCGGCGCCACCTCGGCGAAGACATTCTTCAGCCGGCGCTGGCAGTCGGCGTCGGCCTTGCAGCGGGCGCACGTCGCGAGGTGCGCGAGGACGCGCTCGCGCTCGTCGTGGTCCAGCTCGCCGTCCACCAGGGCGGCGAGCCGGTCCCCCAGGTGGTGTTCCGAGGGGGTCTGGCTCGCACTCACGCCGTCCCGCCCTCCCCGGCCACACTGACACCGGCGACGCCCACGAACGGGCGCTGCTCGGCGCGTGCCTCGGGGGAACGGTGCTTGAGGGCCTTGCGCAGGTGGGAGCGGCCGCGGTGGATCCTGCTGCGGACCGTGCCGAGCTTCACGCCGAGCGTGGCGGCGATCTCCTCGTACGACAGGCCCTCGATGTCGCAGAGCACGACCGCGGCGCGGAACTCCGGTGCGAGCGTGTCGAGCGCCTGCTGCACGTCCGCGTCGAAGTGGGTGTCGTGGAACGCCTGCTGCGGGGAGGGCTCGCGGCTCGCGAGGCGCTCGGCCGCGTCGTCGCCGAGTGCGTCGAAGCGGATGCGCTGCTTGCGGCGGACCATGTCGAGGAAGAGGTTGGTGGTGATGCGGTGCAGCCAGCCCTCGAAGGTGCCTGGCGTGTACGTCGACAGCGAGCGGAAGACGCGGACGAAGACCTCCTGGGTGAGGTCCTCGGCGTCGTGCTGGTTGCCCGTGAGGCGGTAGGCCAGGCGGTAGACGCGTCCGCTGTGCGTGCTGACGATCTCCTCCCAGGTGGGAGGCGTCCACGCCGGCGACTCCGCATCCGATGCGAAGGTCGCGGTGACCGCGGAGTCGGTGGAGCGGGAACGGTCAGCAGTGTCGGTCACGGATTTCGGCTCACCTGCCGGCCCGAGGAGGCGCCTGAGCGCTCCCCGAAGGTCCGCAGTCGCGGCCGCACCTCCCCTGTCAGCTCTGGTGGTCTCCAGTAGAGCCCCTACCATAGCCACCTCGCCCGTTAGCTCCGGATAAGAATCTTTACGCGAATTTGGGAGCGGCCCCGATCGGGGCCCTCCGACGTCACGCGCGGCGGCCGTTCCCTCCGCTTCGCGCTTACTCCCCCTTAACGTCCGGTCCCATCAGCGGGTTCCCGGGCCCAGCGGCTACAGTCACGGTTGCGCCGACACCGGGGGACAAGGAGAGGGTCATTACCGCCAACCGGCAGACGAGCTGGGCGTTCGCCGACGCCTTTGTCGCCGAGGACGAGGCACTTCGCTGGGCCCGCGAGCGGGCCAGGGAGAGTGGACTCCGCCCGGTGTCACCAGGCACCGGCGCGGCGCTGCGCCTGCTCGCCGCCACGGCGGACGCGAAGGCCGTCGCCGAGATCGGCACCGGCACCGGCGTCTCCGGCATCCACCTGCTGCGGGGCATGCGCCCCGACGGCGTGCTGACCACCGTGGACGCCGACCCCGAGTGCCAGCAGTTCGCCCGGCAGGCGTTCAGGGCCGCGGGCTTCACCGGAAACCGGGCCCGCTTCATCCCCGGGCACGCGCTCGACGTGCTGCCGCGCCTCGCGGACGGCGGCTACGACATCGTCTTCTGCGACGGCGACCGGCTGGAGAGCCTCGACTACCTGGACGAATCGTTGCGCCTGCTGCGTCCCGGCGGGCTCGTCTGCTTCGAGGGGGCCTTCGCGGGCGGCCGTACGGTCGACTCGGGCGTGCAGCCCACCGAGGTGCTCAGGCTGCGGGAGCTGCTGCGGGCCGTGCGGGAGAGCGACGAGCTGGTCTCCTCGCTGCTCCCGGTGGGCGACGGGCTGCTGTGCGCGGTGCGCAGGGGGCCCCAGGCCGCGTGAGGGGAACCCGCGGCCGGAGGGCGGGCAGCACACTGCCCCGGCACGGACGGTGGTCGTCCGTACCGGGGCAGCGGCGGTGACTTCGGGGTCTTCGGGTCCTTCGGGGTCTTCAGGGTGATCAGCGCCTGAAGGACCCGAACGGCCTCCTCGTCCTTCCTGGGGTCTCCCCGGGGAACCTCCCGCCGGCCGCCCGCGGGCAAGGGCCTCCGGACGGAGGGGCGTCGAGCCTCCCGCTCAGCCGACGACCTTCTTCAGCGCGTCGCCGAGGGCGTCCGCCTCGTCCGGCGTGAGCTCGACCACGAGCCGACCGCCGCCTTCGAGCGGAACGCGCATGACGATGCCCCGCCCCTCCTTGGTCACCTCGAGCGGGCCGTCACCCGTCCGCGGCTTCATGGCCGCCATGCTCGTTCCCCTTCCTGAAACCAGCTCGTCGCAGCCGGCGGCCCCATGGCAGGCGCTGTGTCACCGGCATCGAACACAATGCTTCCTGCGCATTATCCCGCATCCCACGACCCGATGACCAACATCGGACGGCATCGCTTGCGCAACGCGCTCACGCAAACCCGCCCAATTCGGCGATCCGCCTGCGATACTGCGCCGCCCTCGCCCGCCGCGGCGCCCCGGGCGTCCGTCATGCTGGTGCGCGCACCTGTGAAGACGAGCCCGAAGGGACCCGAACCATGGCGGACACCGTGCTGTACGAGGTGGGCGACGCCCTCGCCACGATCACCCTCAACCGGCCGGAGGCGATGAACGCGCTCGACGTCGCGACGAAGGTGGCGCTGCGCGAGGCCCTGCGGGAGGCCGCGGACGACACCGCCGTGCGGGCCGTGCTGCTGACCGCGGCGGGCGACCGCGCCTTCTGCGTGGGCCAGGACCTCAAGGAGCACACCGCGCTGCTCGCCGAGAACCGGGCCAAGGGGACCACCGACACGATGAGCACGGTGCGCGAGCACTACAACCCGATCGCGCACACCCTGACGACCATGCGCAAGCCCGTGGTGGCGGGCGTGAACGGGGTCGCCGCCGGTGCGGGCCTGGGCTTCGCGCTCGCCGCCGACTACCGGGTGGTGGCGGACACCGCCAGCTTCAACACGTCCTTCGCCGGGGTCGCGCTCAGCGCCGACTCCGGCCTCTCCTGGACGCTGCCGCGCGTCATCGGCAGGGGCCGCGCCGCCGAGCTGCTGCTGTTCCCGCGCACCCTGAAAGCCGACGAGGCGTACGCGCTCGGCCTGGTGCACCGGGTCGTGCCGGCCGCCGACCTGGCGCGCGAGGCCGCGGCGGTGGCCCGGACGCTGGCCACGGGCCCGACCGTGGCGTACGCGGGGATCAAGGAGGCGCTCGCCTTCGGCAGCGACCACTCGCTCGACGAGACGCTGGCCAAGGAGGACGAGCTCCAGACGCGGGCCGGCTCGTCCGAGGACCACGCCATCGCCGTGGACGCCTTCCTGGCGAAGCGCAGGCCGCAGTACCTGGGCCGCTGAGGCGCGAGTGGCCGCCGGGCGCCCGGGCTCAGGCCCTGGCGCCCTCCGCGGCGGCGAAGGCGCACCCCGCCAGGTGGTCGTTGACCAGGCCGCAGGCCTGCATCAGCGCATAGGCGGTGGTGGGCCCGACGAAGCGGACGCCGCGCCTCTTGAGCTCCTTCGACAGGGCCTTCGACTCGTCGGTGACGGCCGGGACGTCGGCCGTGGTGCGCGGCAGCGGGCGGGTCGCGGGGTCGGGCGCGTACGACCAGACGAGGTCGGTCAGCTCGCCGGGCGCCCAGCCGGCGAGGGACTTCGCATTGGCCAGGGTGGCGTCGACCTTGGCGCGGTTGCGGATGATGCCCGGGTCGGCGAGCAGCCGCTCCCTGTCCTTGCCGGTGAAGCGCGCGACCTCGGCGATCCGGAAGCCGGCGAAGGCGGCGCGGAAGGTCTCGCGCCTGCGCAGGATGGTGATCCAGGAGAGCCCCGACTGGAACGCCTCGAGGCTGAGCCGCTCGAACAGCGCGTCGTCGCCGCGCACCGGCCAGCCCCACTCGGTGTCGTGGTAGACGACGTAGTCCTCGGTGGACACGCCCCAGGGGCAGCGCGGCAGCCCGTCGGCCCCGGCGACCGTGCCGCCGCTCACCTGCCGCCCTCCCCCTCGCCGCGGCCCTCGGCGCCAGGCGCGCCCCCGCTCCCCCGGCCGTCCCAGCCGCTGCCCTCGGCGTACCCCGGGTGCTCGGGGGATTCGCCGTAGCCGGGGGCTTCGGTGTGTCGGCGGGATTCCGGTCCGCAGCCCTGGGCGTACGGCCGGTCCTGGCCGTACCGCTCCTGCCCGTACCGGTCCTGGCCGTACTGCTCCCGGCCGTACTTCTCTGCGAAGGCGTCCGCGCCGCCGTACTGCCCGCGGGCCCCGTACGGCTGCCGCGCGGCGCCGCCGTGGACGCCGGCGAGCGCGGACTCCAGCTCGGTGATGCGCGCGTCGCGCTCGGCGAGCTCGGCGCCGAGGCGGCTGAGCACGTCGTCGACGTCGGCCATGCGGTAGCCGCGCACGGCGACCGGCAGCCGGACGGCGTCGATGTCGGCCGAGCTCACCGGGCGGGCCTGCGGCAGCGGGTCGGTGAGTCGCTCCGGGGCGGTCTCCGGCAGCACGGCGCGGTCCCCGCCGCCCAGGACCGCCATCGTGACCGCGGCGACCACCACGACCATCGCGATGAGCAAGAACCAGAACACGTGCCTCTCCCCGGTGCCGAAGCCGATCTCTCGGAACGCAGAACTGCGTCGCACCGATCGTGCCACGAGCCACTGACACCCGGGGCGCGACCGGCCCCGTAAGGTCGGTGCCTGGGCCGGTCCCGGCGCGCCGGGGTGCGGGGGCGGCGGGAGCGCGGGGCGAGAGGAACGGTACGAGGCATGAGCGGCGGCACTCTGCGGCTGGGGCGGCGCGAGTTCGGCGAGCACGAGCAGGTCGTCATGGCGATCGTCAACAGGACGCCCGACTCGTTCTACGACCAGGGGGCGACCTTCCAGGACAGGCCGGCGCTCGACCGGGTGGCGCGCGCCGTGGACGAGGGCGCGGAGATCGTCGACATCGGCGGGGTGAAGGCCGGGCCGGGCGACGAGGTCACCGTGGCGGAGGAGATCCGCCGCACGGTGGGCTTCGTCGCCGCGGTGCGCGAGCGCCACCCCGACGTGGTGATCAGCGTGGACACCTGGCGGCACGAGGTGGCGGACGCGGTGTGCGCGGAGGGCGCCGACCTGCTCAACGACGCATGGGGCGGGGTCGACCCGCTGCTCGCCGAGGTCGCGGCGCGCCGGGGCGCGGGCATCGTGTGCACGCACGCGGGCGGCGCAGAGCCGCGCACCAGGCCGCACCGGGTCGCCTACGACGACGTGATGGCGGACATCCTGCGCGTGACCGTCGGCCTCGCCGAGCGCGCCCGCGACCTCGGGGTGCGCGAGGACGCCATCCTCATCGACCCGGGACACGACTTCGGCAAGAACACCCGGCACTCCCTGGAGGCCACCCGCAGGCTGCCGGAGATGGCGCGGACGGCCTGGCCGGTGCTGGTGTCCCTGTCGAACAAGGACTTCGTGGGCGAGACGCTCGACCGGCCGGTCAAGGAGCGGGTGCTCGGCACGCTGGCGACGACGGCGGTCTCGTCGTGGCTCGGCGCCCGCGTCTACCGCGTGCACGAGGTGGCCGAGACCCGGCAGGTCCTCGACATGGTGGCGTCGATCGCGGGCCACAGGCCGCCCGCCGTGGCCCGCCGCGGCCTGGCCTGACGGGAGCCGCGGGGCGCGCCGGGGGGACGTGCGGCGCCCGGGTCCCTCCGCGGGCTCCCGGGCGCTTGTCGTCTCGTGTGCCGGGTGCGCGGCCGCTGCCGCGGCACGCCCGGCACCGCGGGTCAGGGAGTGGGCCCGTGGCCCCGGTCCGTGCCCGCTTCCTTGCTGACCAGGCTGACCGCTTCCTCCACGTCGTCCGTGACGTGGAACAGCAGCAGGTCCTTCTCCGCGGCCTTGCCCTGGGCGACCACGGTGCCGCGCAGCCACTCGACGAGGCCGCCCCAGTACTCCGTGCCGAACAGCACGATCGGGAAGCGCGTCACCTTGCGCGTCTGCACCAGGGTGAGCGCCTCGAACAGCTCGTCCATGGTGCCGAGGCCGCCCGGCAGGACCACGAAGCCCTGCGCGTACTTGACGAACATCGTCTTGCGGACGAAGAAGTACCGGAAGTTGACGCCCATGTCGACGTAGGGGTTGAGCCCCTGCTCGAAGGGGAGCTCGATGCCGAGGCCCACGGAGATCCCGCCCGCCTCGTGGGCGCCGCGGTTGGCCGCCTCCATGGCGCCGGGGCCGCCGCCGGTGATCACGGCGAATCCGGCCTGGACGAGCGCCTTGCCGATGCGGACGCCCGCGTCGTACTCGGGCGAGTCCGCCGGGGTGCGGGCCGAGCCGAACACACTGATCGCGTCCGGCAGTTCGGCGAGGGCGCCGAAGCCCTCCACGAACTCGGACTGGATGCGCATGACCCGCCAGGGGTCGGTGTGCACCCACGCGGAGTCACCCGCGGTGTCGAGCAGCCGCTGGTCCGTGGTGCCTGCCTGCACCCGGTCGCCGCGTCTGAAGACCGGTCCGAGCCGCTGCTCCTCGGGCCCCGCCGCCTCCTCGGGACTGCCCATCAGCCGCTCCTCTCTCGTCCTGGTGTGTCCTGGTCTGGTGATGATCCTCGAAATTCTCTCCGCCTCTTTTCCTCACTTGCTGTCTCCCGGTCTCCCGGTCTCCCGGGTTTCCCAAGTTTTTCTGGGGCGCCGGGTTTCCCTGGGCTCGTTCCCGGGTCCCCCGGTTCCGTGCCCTCCCGCAAGCGTAGAGGCACGGACATGACGAACGGCGAAATTCCGGCCGTCGGTACGGCGCAGGTCAGCGGCGGTGGAGCGGTCAGGAGGTGAGCCAGCTGCGCAGCCGCTCCTCGCAGTGGACGATGCGTTCGACGGCGACCCGCTCGTCGACCTTGTGTGCGAGCAGCGCGTCGCCAGGACCGTAGTTCACCGCGGGCACACCGAGCGCGCCGAAGCGCGACACGTCGGTCCAGCCGAACTTGGGCTGCGGGGTACCGCCCACCGCCGCCATGAACGCGGCGGCCGCCGGGTGCGAGAGCCCGGGGAGCGCGGCGCCCGAGTGGTCGGTCACGGTGAATGCGGCGACGCCGCAGTCGGCGAACACCTCGCGGACGTGCGCGACGGCCTCCTCGGCGCTGCGGTCGGGCGCGTAGCGGTAGTTGACCGTGACGGTGCAGGCGTCGGGGATGACGTTGGTCGCGACGAAGCCCTCGATGCGCACGGCGTTGAGGCCCTCGTGGTACTCAAGGCCGTCGATGACCGGCCTGCGGGGCTCGTAGGCGGCGAGGCGGGCGAGGATCGGGGCGGCGGCGTGGACGGCGTTGGACCCCGTCCAGCTGCGTCCCGAGTGCGCGCGCTCGCCCGCGGTGGTCAGCTCGACCCGCAGGGTGCCCTGGCAGCCGCCCTCGACCTGTCCGTCGGAGGGTTCGAGCAGGACGGCGAAGTCGCCGGCCAGCCAGTCGGGATGCGCCTCCGCCACGTGGCCGAGGCCGTTGAGGTGGGCCGCGACCTCCTCGTTGTCGTAGAAGACGAAGGTCAGGTCGCGGTTGGGCGCGGGCACGGTGGCGGCGATGCGCAGCTGCACGGCGACGCCCGACTTCATGTCGGTCGTGCCGCAGCCCCACAGCACACCGTCCTCGTCGAGCCGGGACGGGACGTTGTCCGCGATCGGGACGGTGTCGAGGTGCCCGGCGAGCACCACGCGCTCGGGGCGGCCGAGGCGGGTGCGGGCGACCACGTTGTTGCCGTACCGGTCGACGGTGAGGTGCGGGAGCGTGCGCAGTGCCCGCTCGACGGCGTCGGCGAGCGGGCCCTCGGTGCCGCTGACGGAGGGCTGGTCGACGAGGCGGGCGGTGAGCGCGCCCGCGTCGAGCGTGAGGTCGAGGAAGTCGGACATGCAGGTGACACTAACCCGCCGGGACTCCGGGCCCCCAACACCCGTGCTCCGGCACGTTTTCCCTGGTCTGCCCGGGTACGGGGGCGGCCGCTTCGGCCGTTGCCCACAGGCGCGCTGCCGGGGTGCCACGCTCCAGTACGGTGGGCGCGTGTCCGAGACTGTCACGCGCTCCCGCCGCGGCCGCGTCCTGCGGTTCGCCGCCGCCCTCGCGGTGCTGCTCGCCGTCGCCTCGTACGTCGGTGTGCAGTATCTGACCGGTGGGGGCGGTGGCCCCACCAAGTGCAGTGTCCGCGCGTCCGGCGCGGCGGGCGGCACCTTCGAGCTGACGCCCGAGCAGGCGTCGAACGCGGCGACGATCTCGGCGGTCGGCATCACCCGCGGCATGCCGGAACGGGCCGTCACCATCGCGCTCGCGACCGCGCTCCAGGAGTCGGGGCTGCGCAACCTGCCGTCCGGGGACCGCGATTCGCTCGGCCTGTTCCAGCAGCGCCCGTCGGCGGGGTGGGGCACGCGGCAGGAGATCCTCGACCCGGTGTACGCGTCGACGCAGTTCTACGAGCACCTGGGGAAGATCCCTGACTACGGGCGGCTGCCGCTGACGGTGGCCGCGCAGGAGGTCCAGCGCAGCGGCTTCCCCGAGGCGTACGCGAAACACGAGCCGGACGCGACGCTGCTCGCCGCCGCGTTCACCGGTTCCGCGCCCGCCGCGCTGACCTGTCCCGCGCCGTTCGACCACGCGCCCGGCGACCCGCGTGCGGTGCGTACGGCGCTGGTGCAGGCCTTCGGTCCGAAGGTGCTGCCGGAGGGCGGCGCGCCGGACCGCACCGCCCCGGCAGCCGCCACGAGTTCTGCGGCCTCGGGCGCTTCCGACGGCGGTACGGGGTCGGTCGCCGACACGTCGGACGCCGCCGCGGTGTCGGCGCCCGCCACGACGGGCCCCGGGCCCGAGCGCTCCGGGGCCGCGGGTTCCGGTGCGGCCGGTTCCGGTGCGACGCCCTCGCAGGACCCCGAGGCCGCGGGCTCCGCCGCGCTCTCCGTGCCGGTGCGCGCCCTGCCGGGCGCCGAGGGCACGGTCGACGCGGCGGGCGCGAGCGCGCAGCGGCGCGGCTGGGAGCTGGCCCACTGGGCGGTGGCCAGGGCGGGCGCGCTGCACATCACCCGGGTGGCGTACGCCGGGCGGGTGTGGAGCGCGGCGGACGCCGGGGCGGACTGGCAGCGCGCGGCGGGGAAGTCGGGTGCGCCCTCCGCCGCCGAGGTGACGATCGGCCTCGCGCAGTAGTTCGGCTTGTCCCCCGCGCGGTGGGGCGCGGCAGACCCGTGCGGCACATTCCCGAGGATGGTCCTTTTGTCGGCCCGCATCCCCGGTCCGCTTGGGGCGCTTGTGGAGTGACGGTTCAGCAGCCACGGGCCCGGGTTGACGTTTGCCCGTTTTCACCCGACTCCGACAATACGACGCATTGCCAATTCTTTACCTTGCCGCTCCGCAACCTGGGCCGCCCCTCAGGGAGTTGTCACGGCGTCCGACCGACGCCCGACCCGAAGGACCCTGGCCGACCGGCCTGGCCGCGGGCGCCGCTCATCCCGAAGGAGCATCATGTCCCTCCCCCTGACCCGCCGCATCGCCCGCGCCGCGCTGCTCGTCGCCGCGGGCGCAGCCGCCCCCGTCGTGGCCTCGGGCGCAGCCAACGCCGCGTCGCTGCCGCAGGCCACCGACCTGGGAGCGGTCAGCTCGCTGGACGGCGCCAACCTGGGCGACACCGTCGACCACGGCGCGCGCTCGGCCACCGACATGGCGGGCAAGACCGGTGCGCACGTCGTCGGCACGGCCGTCCCTGCCGCGGGCAAGACCCTCGGCTCGGCCGGCAAGACCGTGGCGCCCGCGGCGCAGCAGGTCGCGGGCCAGACCGCGGGCAGCGCCGGCACCCTGCTCGGCGACACCGCCAAGAACAACCAGCTGCCGAGCCTGCCGCTCGGCGGCTGACGCCCCGGCACACGGAAGGCCCGGAGCACCCCGCTCCGGGCCTTCTTCACGCCTGTGCGGCGCGGACTCAGCCGCCGAGCCGCTTGACGGCCGCGGCGACCCGCTCGTCGGTCGCGGTCAGCGCGACCCGCACGTGCCGGGCCCCGGCCTCGCCGTAGAACGCACCGGGCGCCACCAGGATGCCGCGCTCCGCGAGATAGCCCACGGTGTCCCAGCAGTTCTCGTCGCGCGTGGACCAGAGGTAGAGCCCGGCGTCGCTCAGGTCGACGCGGAAGCCGTTGCGTTCGAGCGCGGCCCGCAGCGGGCCGCGCCGCGCCGCGTACCGCTCGCGCTGCTCCGCCACGTGGGTGTCGTCGCCGAGCGCCGCGATCGTGGCCGCCTGCACCGGCGAGGGCACCATCATCCCGCCGTGCTTGCGCACCTGGAGCAGCTCGCCGAGCACGTTCTCGTCGCCGACGAGGAAGGCCGCGCGGTAGCCGGCGAGGTTCGAGCGCTTCGACAGCGAGTGGATCGCGACGAGGCCCTCGTACGAGCCGCCGCACACGTCGGGGTGGAGCACCGAGACCGGCTCGGGGCCCTCCCAGCCGAGCTCCAGGTAGCACTCGTCGCTGAAGACGAGCACGCCGTGCTCGCGCGCCCAGGCCACGATCCGCGCCAGCTCCCCCGCGGGGAGCACGCCGCCGGTCGGGTTGGACGGGGAGTTGAGCCACAGCAGCTTCAGGCCTGCGGGGTCGAGCTCGGTGGGATCGGCGTAGGGGGCGAGGCCCGCGCCCGCGAGCCGCGCGCCGACCTCGTAGGTCGGGTAGGCGAGGCGCGGGTAGGCCACGCGGTCGCCGGGGCCGAGCGCCAGCTGCACGGGGGCCCAGGCGACGAGTTCCTTGGAGCCGACGACCGGCAGGACGTTGCGGTGGGTGAGCCCGGCGGCGCCGAGCCTGCGCCCGGCCCAGCCGGTGAGCGCGTCGCGCAGCGCGGCCGTGCCCCAGACGGTCGGATAGCCGGGCGAGTCCGCCGCGTCGGCGAGCGCACGCCGCACGAGCGCGGGCACCGGGTCGACCGGCGTGCCGATCGAGAGGTCCACGATCCCGTCGGGATGGGCGCGGGCGGTCTCCTCGTACGGCTTGAGCCGGTCCCACGGAAAGACCGGAAGGGACTGCGACAGTGCGGGCACGGTGCTCACTTACTCTCTCGTACGGTGTCGGCCCCGCGCCGCCGCGCGCGAGGCGCACGCGGAACGGGCGCAGACACGCAGGTCCCGCACGGCGACTACCGTGCGGGACCGTGGACGCGGGGGGTCAGCCGTTCTGCGGGGGCAGCGCGGCGACGAGGGGGTGGTCCCGCTCGATCAGCCCGAGCTTCGAGGCGCCACCGGGGGAGCCGAGCTCGTCGAAGAACTCCACATTCGCCTTGTAGTAGTCCTTCCACTCGTCCGGGGTGTCGTCCTCGTAGAAGATCGCCTCGACCGGGCAGACCGGCTCACAGGCACCGCAGTCGACGCATTCGTCCGGGTGGATGTACAAGGACCGTGAGCCCTCGTAGATGCAGTCGACCGGGCACTCCTCGATGCACGCCTTGTCCTTCACGTCGACACAAGGCTGCGCGATGACGTAGGTCACGCTGTCGTTCCTCCTCCATAGGGCGCGGCGGGCCGATCTGCGGCTCCGTCCACGGGCGCGCGGGAGCGCGGCGTCGTCGATGCCCGCATCTAGTATCTCCGTTCCCGGGCACGATCCGAACAGGAGGGGCGCGCAGAGCAGTGGAAATCACCGGCGCAGGACGTCTTGAGGTCCGGATCAGCCCTGCTGATGTGGGCAAACGGGTATCAGTCCGACGGCTGACCGGAGCATCCGACGGCGCGGAAAAGTTCACCGACACGGTGGGTGTTCTCACATCCTGGGACGGCGGGGTGATGCGGGTCACGCGCCGCTCCGGCGAGGTGGTGGCCATCGACGCGTCGACCCTGGTGGCCGGGAAAGTCGTGCCCGACGCACCGGGGGCGCCCGCGCGCCGCAGGGGCCCCGCCGCGACCCGCGCCGAGCTGGCCGCTGTCGCGGCCCGCGCGTGGCAGCCCGTCGAGTCCGAGCCGCTCGGCGGCTGGCGGCTGCGCGCGGCAGGCGGCTTCACCCGGCGCGCGAACTCGGCGCTCGCGACGGGCGACCCCGGCGTGCCGGTCGCCGAGGCGCTGGCCGCGGTGCGCCGGTGGTACGAGGCGCGCGGGCGCACCCCGTACGTCCAGCTGGAGGCGGAGTCGGCGGCCGAGCAGGAGCGGGTCGCCGACGCGTTCGCGGCGCACGGCTGGCGGCCCGAGGCGGACACGGAGGTCTGGACGGGCGCGCTCGCGCCGGTCGCCGACCTGGCGGCGGACACGGCGGGGGTGCGGCTCTCGCGGACGGTCGACGAGGCGTGGCTGCGCCGCTACCACCGCACGGAACAGGCGGTGGGCCCCGAGCAGTTGCACGTCCTGCGCAGCGGCCCCTCCACCTGGTTCGCGACGGTGCCCGACCGGGCGGGCGACGGCGGGCCGACGGCGATCGGCCGCTGCGTGGCCGACGGCCGCTGGGCGGGGTTCATGGCGGTGGAGGTCGACCCGGCGCACCGGCGCAAGGGGCTCGCGCGCGCCGTGATGGCGGCGCTCGCGCGCCGGGCGCTCGACGAGGGCGCGTCGGCCGCCTGGCTCCAGGTGGAGGACGACAACGCGGCCGCGCGCGCGTTGTACACGGACATGGGGTTCGCGGCCCACCACGCCTACCGGTACTTCCGGCCGGCGTAGGGCAGCGGCCACGGCGCCGCGCGAGAGCTGAAGGGCCGGTGGGAGCGGTGGGGAAACCGTACGAGAGGGACGAGCGGCGGGCCGCCTTCGCCGCAGAGGCGCGGGCCGAGCGGCCCGACCCCGCGGTGCTGTGCCTGCTGATCGGCGCGGAGGCCGACCCCGCGGCGGGCGAGGCGGAGCTGGACGCGGCGCAGGCCGAACTCGACCGGCTCGCCGGGCTGCTGCCGTTCGGCCCGCGCGACCCGGCGGACTGGGCGCGCGCGGTGGGCGACCTGCTGGGCGGGCGGTGCGGATTCCACGGCGTGCCCGCCGACTACCGCAGGCTGGAGTCGTCGCTGCTGCCCGAGGTGCTCAGGCGGCGGCGCGGGCTGCCGATCCTGCTGTCGCTCGTGTGGACCGAGGTGGCGCGGCGCGCGGGCGCCCCGGTGTGCGGGGTGGCGCTGCCCGGGCACTTCGTCGTCGGGTTCGGGCCGCACGACGCTCTGGTGCTCGCCGACCCGTTCGCCGGCGGGGCCGTGCTCGGCGGGGAGCAGGCGGCCGCGCTCGTCGCGGGCACGGCGGGCGGCCCCCTGCCCGCCGGGGCGCTGCGGCCTGCCGAGCCGCTCGACGTGGTCGCGCGCGTGCTGAACAACATCAGGGCCTGGGCGTCGGGCCGCCCCGAGCACAGCGGGGTGGCGCTGTGGGCGCTGGAGCTCGCGATGCTGCTGCCCGCGCACCCGGCGCGGCTGCGCTACGACCACGCGCGGCTGCTCGTGGAGCGCGGCGACTATCTGCGCGGCGCGGCGGAACTCGAGGAGTACGCGGACGTCGTGGCGGCCGTGGAGCCCGCGACGGCCCGGGCGATCCGCCACCGGGCGCGCGCCGCCCGCGCCCTGCTGAACTGACGGGCCGCCGCTGCGGCCCCGGCGCGCCGTGCCGCGCCGCGGTGGGCACGGCACGGCGAGCCGGCCCCGGAAGGCCCCCCGCACGTTCCGGTGGCCGCTCCAGCATGGCCTGGAGCACGGCCGTGCTCCAGGCGTGGAACGACGAGTTGCGCGGGGCGCAGCGCGTACCGACCCGACCGGCCTGGACGGCTCGCCCGGCCGGTGCGTGGCCTGCTGGTGCACTGCACTGCACTGCACTGCCCGGGGCGGCACCCGCCGCGAGCGCGCCTTCCTCGGCAGGACGCGCGCGCTGCTGCGGGGCACGGACCGGCGCGCGGCGCTGCTGCGACGCAGGGCGCACGCGCCCGCCGTCCTCGCCGGCGCGGGCGGCGGAGGCCCGACGCCCCGGGGGTCCACGGTGCTCGTGCTGCTCGCGGAGGCGCTGCCGGCGACGGCGAGGGCGGCGGCCCCGGACAGCGCCGTGAGCGGCCCGCCGTCGCCCGGGTGGGTGCTGCCTGCATCCGGGCGTATCTGCGCGTGCGGACAGCGCGGACGGCCGCGAAGAAAGTGCGCTCTGTAGCCATATGGGGTGTATTTGGGTCCAAAGAGATCTTGGGCTGAAGAGGAGGCACTCCATGCGAGGAGCCACGCACGCCAAGTGGGCCGCCGGCGCGATCGCCGTCGCCCTCACGGCAACGGCCTGCGGCGGGGGCGGCGACAGCGGCAGCGGTGGCAGCGGCGCGAACGGCATCGTGAGCGCCTCGTGGGGCGACCCGCAGAACCCCCTGGAGCCTGCGAACACCAACGAGGTCCAGGGCGGCAAGGTCCTCGACATGCTCTTCCGCGGCCTGAAGCGCTACGACCCGAAGACGGCCAAGGCGCAGAACTGGCTCGCCCAGTCGATCACCACCAAGGACTCGCAGAACTTCACCGTCACGGTGAAGAAGGGCTGGAAGTTCTCCAACGGCGAGAAGATCACGGCGAAGTCGTTCGTGGACGCCTGGAACTACGGCGCGTACCTGAAGAACAACCAGGTCAACTCCCCGTTCTTCCAGTACATCGACGGCTACGACGACGTGCACCCCACCTCGGGGCAGCCCAGGGCGAAGACGATGTCGGGGCTCAAGGTCACCGGGCCGCAGACCTTCACCGTGCGGCTGTCGCAGAAGTTCTCCACCTGGCCCGACACCCTCGGCTACGCGGCCTTCTCACCGCTGCCGAGCACCTTCTTCACCCACCACGCGGCGTGGCTCGCCAAGCCGGTCGGCAACGGCCCGTACACCATCAGCAAGTACACCAAGGGCTCACAGATGCAGCTGCGCCGCTGGAAGGGCTACCCGGGCCCGGACAAGGCGCGAAACGGCGGCGTCGACCTCAAGGTCTACACCGACAACAACACCGCCTACACCGACCTGACGGCGGGCAACCTCGACCTGGTGGACGACGTGCCGGCGGCCCAGCTGAAGAACGTCAAGTCCGACCTGGGCGGCCGGTACATCAACACCCCCGCGGGCATCATCCAGACCCTCGCGTTCCCGTTCTACGACAAGCGCTGGAACAACAAGAACGCGGTGAAGCTGCGCACCGGCCTCTCGATGGCCATCAACCGCGCGCAGATCACGAAGACGATCTTCAACAACACCCGCACGCCCGCCACCGACTGGACCTCGCCGGTGCTCGGCGCGTCCGGCGGCTACCAGAGCGGGCTGTGCGGCAAGGCGTGCGCGTACAACCCCGCCGAGGCCCGCAAGCTCATCCGGCAGGGCGGCGGCATCCCCGGCGGCCGGATGACGATCGCGTACAACGCCGACACCGGCTCCCACAAGGAGTGGGTGGACGCCACTTGCAACAGCATCAACAACGTGCTGCACAACGACAAGGCGTGCGTCGGCGCGCCCGTCGGCACCTTCGCCGACTTCCGCAGCAAGATCACGCAGCACAAGATGACCGGGCCGTTCCGCGCCGGCTGGCAGATGGACTACCCGCTCATCCAGGACTTCCTGCAGCCGCTGTACTACACGGACGCCTCGTCGAACGACGGGAAGTTCTCGAACCCGCAGTTCGACAAGCTGGTCAACCAGGCCAACGCGGAGACCGACAGGGCGCGCGCGGTGAAGCTGTTCCAGCAGGCGGAGGGCGTGCTGCGGGACCAGATGGGGGCCATCCCGCTCTGGTACCAGAACGGCAGCGCGGGCTACTCGGACCGCGTGTCCGACGTCCGCCTCAACCCCTTCAGCGTCCCGGTCTACGGGGACATCAAGGTCAAGTGACGCTCGGGGCCCCCTGCGCGGGTCCGGCCGGGCCCACGTGCCCCGGCCCCGGATCCGGCCTGACCCGCACGAAAGCCCCTGAGCGCCACCCACGGCCCGGCGCGCACCCGCGCGCCGGGCTCCCGTACGGGGCGCGGGCGCCGCGGCACCCCGGCGCCACCGCACCCCGAAGGCACGACGACCCGCGGAGGCCGGCATGGGACGCTATGTGATCCGGCGGCTGCTCCAGATGATCCCCGTGTTCATCGGGGCCACGCTGCTGATCTTCCTGATGGTCAACGTCATGGGCGACCCCGTCCAGGGGCTGTGCGGCGACAAGGCGTGCGACCCGGCGACGGCGGCGCAGCTGCGCAGCGAGTTCGGCCTCGACAAGCCCCTGTGGCAGCAGTACCTGACGTACATGGGCCATGTCTTCGAGGGCAACTTCGGGACGGCCTTCAACGGGCAGCCGGTGATCGAGCTGATGGGCGACGCCTTCCCCGTCACGATCCGGCTGACGATCATCGCGATCATCTTCGAGATCGTCATCGGCATCGCGCTGGGCGTCGCGACCGGCCTGCGCAGGGGCAGCCCCGTCGACACCACGGTGCTGCTGCTGACGCTGGTGGTGATCTCCGTGCCGACGTTCGTCACCGGCCTCATCGTCCAGCTGCTGTTCGGCGTGAAGTGGGGCGTGATCCAGCCCTCGGTCTCCCCCGAGGCGCCGTTCGACCAGCTGATCATGCCGGGCCTGGTGCTCGCCTCCGTCTCCCTCGCGTACGTCACCCGGCTGACCCGCACCTCCATCGCGGAGAACCGGCGCTCCGACTACGTGCGCACGGCGACCGCCAAGGGCCTGCCGCGGCGCCGGGTGATCGTGCGCCACCTGCTGCGCAACTCGCTGATCCCGGTGGTCACCTTCATCGGCACGGACATCGGCGGCCTGATGGGCGGCGCGATCGTCACGGAGCGGATCTTCAACATCCACGGCGTCGGCTACCAGCTCTACCAGGGCATCCTGCGGCAGAACTCGCAGACCGTCGTGGGCTTCGTGACCGTGCTCGTGCTGGTCTTCCTCGTCGCCAACCTGCTGGTCGACCTCCTGTACGCCGTACTCGACCCGAGGATTCGGTATGCCTGAACAAGTCCCGAGGAACGCGGGGGAAGGCGCCGTCGCGCCCACCGGCGCGGGCGGCGCGATGGACCTCGCCACCGAGGGCGCGGGCCCCGGCAACGTGCCGGGCGCGCCGGAGGGCGGCGGGGCGTCCGGCGAGGCGCGCAGCCTGTGGTCGGACGCCTGGCACGACCTGCGCCGCAACCCGGTCTTCCTCATCTCCTCGCTGGTGATCCTCTTCCTCGTCGTCATCTCGATCTGGCCGTCGCTGATCGCGTCGGGCAACCCGCTCTCCTGCGACCTGGCGAAGGCGCAGGACGGCCCGGCGCCCGGCCACCCCTTCGGCTTCAACGGGCAGGGCTGCGACGTCTACACGCGCACCGTGTACGGGGCACGCGCCTCGGTCACGGTCGGCGTGTGCGCCACGGTCGGCGTGGCGATCCTCGGCTCCGTGCTCGGCGGGCTCGCCGGGTTCTTCGGCGGCTGGGGCGACGCGGTGCTCTCCCGGATCACCGACATCTTCTTCGGCATCCCCGTGGTGCTCGGCGGCCTCGTGCTGCTTTCCGTGATCACCAACACGACGGTGTGGCCGGTGATCGGGTTCATCGTGCTGCTGGGGTGGCCGCAGATCTCCCGTATCGCGCGCGGTTCCGTCATCACCGTCAAGCAGAACGACTTCGTCCAGGCGGCGCGCGCGCTCGGCGCGTCCAACACGCGGATGCTGGTGCGGCACATCATGCCCAACGCGATCGCGCCGGTGATCGTCGTGGCGACCATCGCGCTGGGCACGTACATCTCGCTGGAGGCGACGCTCTCCTACCTCGGGGTCGGCCTCAAGCCGCCGACCGTGTCGTGGGGCATCGACATCTCCACCGCGTCGCCGTACATCCGCAACGCGCCGCACATGCTGCTCTATCCGGCGGGCGCCCTGGCGATCACGGTGCTCGCGTTCATCATGCTGGGCGACGCGGTGCGCGACGCCCTCGACCCCAAGCTGCGCTGAGGAGCCCGCATGCTGCTCGAAGTGCGCGACCTGCACGTGGAGTTCCACACCCGCGAAGGGGTCGCCAAGGCCGTCAACGGCGTCAGCTACGCGGTGGACGCGGGCGAGACGCTCGCCGTGCTCGGCGAGTCCGGTTCCGGCAAGTCCGTCACGGCCCAGGCGATCATGGGCATCCTCGACGTGCCGCCGGGCCGTATCTCCGGCGGCGAGGTCCTCTTCAAGGGCCGCGACCTGCTGAAGCTCAAGGAGGAGGAGCGGCGCAGGGTGCGCGGCGCCGGGATGGCGATGATCTTCCAGGACGCGCTGTCGTCGCTCAACCCGGTGCTCAGCGTGGGCCAGCAGCTCGGCGAGATGTTCACCGTGCACCGCGGCATGTCCCGCAAGGCCGCGCGGGCGAAGGCCGTCGAGCTGATGGACCGGGTCCGCATCCCCGCGGCGAAGGAGCGGGTCAACCAGTACCCGCACCAGTTCTCCGGCGGCATGCGCCAGCGCATCATGATCGCGATGGCACTGGCGCTCGAACCCTCGCTGATCATCGCGGACGAGCCGACGACCGCGCTCGACGTGACCGTGCAGGCGCAGGTGATGGACCTGCTCGCCGAGCTCAGGCGCGAGCTGGACATGGGGCTGATCCTGATCACCCACGACCTGGGCGTGGTCGCCGACGTCGCCGACCGGATCGCCGTGATGTACGCGGGCCGCATCGTGGAGACGGCGCCGGTGCACGACATCTACAAGGCGCCCGCCCACCCCTACACGCGCGGCCTGCTCGACTCGATCCCCCGGCTGGACCAGAAGGGCCAGGACCTGTACGCGATCAGGGGCCTGCCGCCCAACCTGCTGGACATCCCGCCGGGCTGCGCCTTCCACCCCCGCTGCCCGCGCGCCAGGGACGTGTGCACCACGGACGAGCCGCCGCTGTACGAGGTGAGCGCGGCCCGGCGCAGCGCCTGCCACTTCTGGAGGGAGACGCTCGATGACGTCGACGACTGAGGCGCAGGCGGGGACGGAGACCGTCCTCGCGGTGCGCGACCTCGTCAAGCACTACCCGCTCACCCAGGGCGTCGTCCTGCGCCGGCAGGTCGGCGCCGTGAAGGCCGTCGACGGCGTCTCGTTCGCCCTCGGGGCCGGCGAGACGCTCGGCATCGTGGGCGAGTCGGGGTGCGGCAAGTCCACCGTCGCCAAGATGCTGGTGCACCTGGAGGAGCCGACCGGGGGCCGGATCACCTTCAAGGGCGAGGACGTCACGCAGCTCTCGGGCCGGGCGATGAAGGCGGTGCGGCGCAACATCCAGATGGTCTTCCAGGACCCGTACACCTCGCTCAACCCGCGGATGACGGTCGGCGACATCATCGGGGAGCCCTTCGAGATCCACCCGGAGGTCGCGCCGAAGGGCAGCAGGCGGCGCAGGGTGCAGGACCTGCTGGACGTGGTGGGCCTCAACCCGGAGTACATCAACCGCTATCCGCACCAGTTCTCCGGCGGCCAGCGCCAGCGCATCGGCATCGCGCGCGGGCTCGCGCTGCAGCCCGAGGTGATCGTCGCGGACGAGCCGGTCTCCGCGCTCGACGTGTCGGTGCAGGCCCAGGTGATCAACCTGATGGAGCGGCTGCAGGGCGAGTTCGGCCTGAGCTACGTGTTCATCGCGCACGACCTGTCGATCGTCCGCCACATCTCCGACCGGGTCGCGGTGATGTACCTCGGCAAGATCGTGGAGACCGGCACGGACACCGAGATCTACGACCACCCGACGCACCCGTACACGCAGGCGCTGCTTTCGGCGGTGCCGCTGCCCGACCCGACGGGCCGCGAGCACCGGGAGCGCATCCTGCTCCAGGGCGACGTGCCCTCTCCCGCCAACCCGCCCTCAGGCTGCCACTTCCGCACCCGCTGCTGGAAGGCGCAGGACATCTGCGCGCGTGAGGAGCCGCCGCTCGCCGTCCCCTCGTGGCTCGCCGGCGCGGGCCCCGCCGCCCACCCGTCGGCCTGCCACTTCGCCGAGGAGAAGCGGATCGTGCCGACGCGCCCTGGCCCTGCGGACGGCGGCGGCCCGGGTGCGGGAGGCGGCCCCCGCGCGGACGGCGGCGGCTCAGGACAGCCCGAGTGAGCGCTTGACGAAGGCGAGCTGGAGCAGCAGCAGGTTCTCCGCGACCTGCTCCTGCGGCGTCATGTGTGTGGCACCGGTCAGCGGCAGCACCTCGTGCGGGCGGCCCGCCTCCAGCAGGGCGGTGGACAGCCGCAGCGAGTGGGCGACCACCACGTTGTCGTCGGCGAGGCCGTGGATGATCATCATCGGCCGCGCGGGCTCCGCGGCGAGCGAGAGCCCGGCGTCGGTGATCAGCGAGTTGCGCGCGTAGACCTCGGGGCGCTCCCCCGGGTCGCCGAGGTAGCGCTCCTGGTAGTGCGTGTCGTAGAGGCGCAGATCGGTGACGGGCGCGCCGACGACGGCCGCGTGGAAGACGTCCGGCCTGCGCAGCACGGCGAGCGCGGCGAGGAAGCCGCCGCCCGACCAGCCGCGGATCGCGACCCGGTCGAGGTCGAGCGGGAAGTCGGCGGCGAGCGCGTGCAGCGCGTCGACCTGGTCGGCCAGGATCACCGACGCCATCTCGTCCTTGATCGCCTTCTCCCACCGGGGGCTGCGGCCCGGCGTGCCGCGCCCGTCGGCGACGACCACGGCGAACCCCTGGTCGGCGAACCACTGGGACGTCAGGTGCGCGTGGTGGGAGTGCACGGCGCGCTGCGCGTGCGGGAAGGCGTACGGGTCGACCAGGACGGGCAGCCTGCCGTCCGACTCCTGGTAGCCGGTCGGCAGCAGCACGGCGCTCGGGATGCGCCGCTCCCCCGCCTCCGTCAGTGCGAAGTGGGCGGTGAGCACGGGGTACTGGGCGTACGAGACCAGCTCGACGGGTGGGCGGCCCTCGCGCAGCACGGCCGCCGCGGGCCCGCTCGGGTCGGGGCCCGCCGTGCGCAGGACGGTGGCGCCGCCGCCGCGCACCGCCGTGTGCAGCCCGGGGCCCTCGGAGACGCGCTGCACGCCGAGCTCGTTGACGCGGTAGACGTGCACCTCGCCCGTCTCGGGGTCCGCGGCGTCGGGGCCCGCGGACGCGGAGACCAGGATGTCCCGCACGTCGACGTCGAGCACCGCCCGCACGTGCAGCTGGGGCCCGGTCAGGGCCCGGTCGCCGACGACCAGGACGCGGGCGCCGCCCTCGTCGGCGATCCGCACGAGGCGGCCGTCGGGCGCCCAGGCGGGCACGCCCGGGTGCAGTTCGAGCCAGGCCGGGTCCTCGTCCTGGTGCACGATCCGGGTCTCCCCCGTCACCGTGTTGACGCCGAGGTACTGGGTACGGCGCTGGTCGCGCGACTGGACGAGCAGCAGCGGCGCCCCGGCCTCGGACCAGTGCACGCGCGCCAGGTAGGGGAAGCGCGCCCGGTCCCAGACGACCTCCGTGCGCTCGCCCGCGAGGCCCATGAGGAACAGCGTGACGTCGGCGTTGGGCGTGCCGGCCGCCGGGTACGAGACGGAGGCCGGCGGCCTGTCCGGGTGGGCCGGGTCGGAGATCCACCATCTGCGGACCTTCGCGGTGTCGACCCGCGCGACCAGCAGCCGGTCCGAGTCCGGCGACCACCAGAAGCCGCGGGTGCGGTTCATCTCCTCCGCGGCGACGAACTCGGCGACGCCGTAGGCCACCTCGTCCTTCTCCGGCGCGGCGAGCTGCCGGTCCCCCGAGCCGTCGGCCTCCGCGACCCGCAGCGCGCCGCGCGTCACGTACGCGACCCTGCGGCCGTCCGGCGACGGCCTGGGGTCGATGACCGGTCCAGGGACGTCGAGCTCCCGCACCACGGGCTCCGTGAGCGAGGCGGTGAACAGGCGCCCCGACAGCGGGAAGGCGGCCGTTCGCACGGCCGCGTCGACCGCGTACCCGACGACGCCCGCCGAGCTCTCCCGCACCCGCTCGCGCCGCGCGCGCTCCTGCGCCGACAGCTGCTCGGGCGCGCCGCCGAGCAGCGAGGCCGGGTCGGCGGCGATCCGCTCCTTCGGCCCCTCGGCGCCCGCGAGGTCCACCACCCAGAGCCGGTTCACCCGATCGGTGCCCGACGAGGACCGCAGGAAGACCACGCGCTCCCCGTCGGGGGAGACGGTGAAGGCACGGGGTGCGCCCAGGGTGAAGCGCTGGGTCTTCGCGTGCTGACGCGGGAACGAGAGCTGATCCTTCAAGGTCATGGCACCGAATTTAACGGCCGTGCGCCCCCGTTGTGCTGCTGTGCTCCGATCGATGCGTTCGGACGGATAGTTATGATCCGTAGCGGCGTGTGGGTATGAACCACCCGCCGGGCACATGCTGCCCGCCCATACCGCCCACGCCGACCGCTGTCCGCCCTACCGTCCGCCGCCGGCCGTCCCTCGACGCCGGGGCTCCCACCGAACGTTCTCCGCTGAGGTCGTCTGTCCCCGGACCTCTCGCCCAAACGCCCTGTGGAGGTGAACCACCGTGGTGCTCTCGATCTCACTGGCGGTGCTGCTCGTGGTCATCGTCGTCATGATGATCCGCAAGTCGGGACTGAAGGCGGGGCACGCCATCGTCTGCGCGCTCGCGGGCTTCTTCCTCGCGGGCTCGTCGGTCGCCCCGACGATCTCCTCGCTGACGTCGAGCGTGGCGGGCATGATCGGGAACATCAAGTTCTGACCGGGCCGCGCGGCGGGGGCGGTCCTGCGGGCGCCGTGACCGCCGCGGTCAGGGGCGGGCGCGCCGAGCCCCGGCCGCCACCAGGCGGAACGGCGGGGCTCGGGCGCGGCCGTGCGCGTAGGCGGGTCAGCCGTGCGACTTGGCGAAGGCGACCAGTCCGGCGAAGCCCTCGGAGGTCAGGTTCAGGTGCGGGCCGTGCGGGTCCTTGGAGTCGCGGACCAGGAACTCACCCGTGGCCGCCGCGTGCTGCGGCGCCCACTCGATGCACTGGCCGCCTTCGCCACCGCTGTACGTGCTCTTGACCCACTGGCCGGGCCAGGGGCCGTGCGTGCTGCTCATCTGGCGTGCTCCTCCGCGATCTCTCGAATCAAAGCCAAGGACTCTTCCGGGTCGCGTGCTGACGCCCGCAGACGTTCGTACGTCGTGCGTGCGTCGTCCACCGCCTTCGCGGAGTCCGTCACGTGCCCCTGCCCTCTGGCCTCCGAGTACAGGACTGTTGCCCCGTCGTCCGGTGTTAGCAGGGTAAAGGGACGACGCGGGGGCACCCGCTTTGTAGCGGAGAACTTGAAGCGTGACATGGGGGTTTCCCGCGCCTGTGGCAAGGTGACGGAGCTGATCTGCCATGACCGCCCTGCCACCTACTTCGGTGCGCAACGTCGCTTCGTGCAAGATCACCCACAGCAGGGGCGGAGCTTCCCGTTCCATGATCTCGCGCCGGGCCAACCGTGCCTCCACCCTGGCCTTGATCCGGTCGTCGGTCTCACGCGGGTGCGTGGCGCGGAACGTGGCTTCCGCGTACTCCCACGTCTGCAACATGCCCATGATCAGGGCGTTGGAGTAGTCCTCGATGCGGCCGGCCTGCTTCTCCAGGTTGATGTACGGAACGAACCAGCCGGGATGTCCCCGCTCGCTGATCCTGACCAGCAAGCGGGCGAACCACCCCGACGTGTCGAAGAACCGGTCACAGCCGTCCGCGAAGGCGGGGGACGCCAGCGCCTTGCCCTACTTGACCTTGGAGACGTACGGCTCCTTGTAGCCCGTGAAGTCGGCCAGCTCCCGCTGGCTGGCTCCCTTGTGGGTCAGTGCTGCCTCAAGCTCCCGCCCGAACCACTCAAGGCCGTTCGCGGGCTCCGCGCCCTGCCCGGGCGGCAGTTCGGTCACGTGGCCAACCCCACCTTTCCAACGTGTTTGGAAAGCCTTCAGACCTGTTGAGGATACGCCCGCCACGTCACTCTGGGTGCAGTTCCTGTTGCACTGCACGACGACGGCACGAAGGGCTCCAGCCATGGACCAGGCACCACAGACCCCCGGCCCACGAGCGTGGACGAACTGCCCGAACTCACGGCGGCGGGCGGCGGCCCCGGTACCGGTGAGGAAGACGGATATGGCAGTTCCCGAGTTGCATGCCCTGGTCGCGCCGCGCGTCGGCCCCGTGAGCCCGGTCGCGTGCTCCGTCTGCGGAGAGCTGAAGGCGCGGGTGACGAGCGTCAGGACGCCTGAGGAGCTGAAGCCGGTGCTTGCCGCGATGCTCACCCGCAAGGAGTTCGGGCACCCCGACGACCCCCGTAGTCCCTGAGACTCGTGGTCCTGAGAGAGAAGGCGTTGGCGCTGTGCGCGGAAGACCTTCGCCGACCGTGCGAGCCCTCAGGGCGGACGCGAGCCGGATGGCCAATGGCGGGGACGTCACCCCGAAGACCCGTCAGATGAGTGCGGAACGAAGAGCCGCGCTGAAGGGAGCGCCGGTCGGCTACCGGCGCATGATGACGTTGGCGGAGGCCGCCGAAAGGCGGCAGGAACGGGACCGGGACGGCGGATCCCGTGGAGAGCCGGTGACCCTGTGGGTGCGATGACGGCCGAGGTGGTCGCGCAACCCCGGACGCTCGCCCGCTCACGGCGCGGCTCGTGGTGACCCTGCACCCGGACCGGCGAAACCACACGGGCCGGCGGCCGGACGACCGCACGCACAGGACGGGCCGCGTTCGGACTCACGCACCGTCGCGCGGGGTGTCGGCGGCGGCTCGTAGGCTGGTGCCATGACCGATCCGTCCGACCGCCGGCTGCTGCTCGTCCACGCGCACCCCGACGACGAAACGATCAACAACGGCGCCACCATGGCCAAGTACGCGGCAGAAGGCGCCTCCGTGACGCTGGTGACCTGCACGCTCGGCGAGGAGGGCGAGGTCATCCCGCCCGAGCTCGCGCACCTCGCGGCCGACCGGGACGACACCCTGGGCACCCACCGCATCGGGGAGCTCGCCGACGCGATGAAGGCGCTCGGCGTCACCGACCACCGCTTCCTCGGCGGTCCAGGACGCTTCCGCGACTCCGGGATGATGGGCCTGCCCACCAACGACCGCGAGGGCGCCTTCTGGCACACGGACGTCGAAGCGGCCGCCCCGTACCTGGTGGAGATCGTGCGCTCCGTGCGTCCGCAGGTCCTGGTGACGTACGACCCCCACGGGGGGTACGGGCACCCCGACCACATCCAGGCGCACCGCGTCGCCATGCGCGCCGTCGACCTCGCGGCCGACCCGGGCTACCGCGCCGGCCTCGGGCCCGCGCACACCGTCGCCAAGGTGTACTGGAACCGCGTACCGCGCTCGGCGGCCGAGGAGGGCTTCGCCCGACTGCGGGCGAGCGGCGCGCAGTTCCCCGGCGTCGCGGACGTGGCCGACCTGCCGGGCGTGGTGGCGGACGACGTCGTCACGGCCGCGATCGACGGCGGCCCGTACGCGGAGCACAAGACGGCCGCGATGCGCGCGCACGCCACCCAGATCGCGGTGGACGGCCCCTTCTTCGCGCTCTCCAACGACCTGGGCCAGCCGCTGTTCGCCACCGAGTACTACGAACTGGTGCGCGGCACGGCGGGCGCGCCGCCTGGCGAGCGGGAGAGCGACCTGTTCGCCGGCCTCCCAGGGGCGGCAGCGTGAGCGCCCCCGGGCCGGTCGCGGGGCGGCCGGGCCCCGGCGTGCTCGCCGGGTGCGCCGGCCTGCTGGTGCTCGGCGCGGCCGTGGGCGTCGCGGGCGCCCTGGTGCAGGGCGGCCTCTTCCCCGGCGGGCTGCTGCTCGCGCTGGCCGCGACCGCCGCGGTGTTCCTCGGCGGACAGCGCGCGACGGGCAGCCAGTGGGGGCTCGGCGCCGCCGTCCTCGGCTGGCTGGCCTCCGTCGTCCTGCTGAGCACGGGCCGCCCGGAGGGTGACGGAGCGTTCGCCGCGGGGATCGGGCCGCTCGTGTACCTGCTCGGCGGGATGGTGATCGCTGTGATCTGCGCCACCGTGGCCCGCCCCGCGGCGTCGGCGGCGCGGCCCGGGATCCGCGGCCGGTGAGGCGCCCGGGCACGCCGCGGTGGAATTTGACCCCATAGATACCGTGCCGGAGCGACGGCTTCCCCCGGTCGTCGGGTACACGTCCGCCGAGCCCAGTATGGTGGTGCGCGCTCCGGACCGTCCCCCGGCCTGCGGCCCGGGAATCTGGACAGTCGCGTATCAGTGAGATCGGGCGGCGGAGCCAACCGGGAGAACCTGCTTTGAGTCGTGAAACTGACAGTTCGCCCTCCGGGCCCCAGGGGCGCGGCGCTTCGCCGTACCCCTCGGGAACCCCGCCGTACGGATCGCGCCAGGAGCCGGGGCCTCAGCAGGACGCCGGCGAGACCGGTGCGACGGGCCCGCGGCAGGGCGAGCCCAGAACCGAGACCACGCTGACCACGCGCATCCGGATCAACATCCCCGGCTCGCGGCCCATCCCGCCGGTCGTCGTCAGGACGCCGCTCGGCGAGGGGGCCGACGACGGCGGCGCGGGCGGCGAAGGCGGCGAAGGCGGTGGGGGGAAGAACGGCCGCGGGATCGCCGCCGCCCAGGACGACGGCGGCGCCGAGAGCACGGGCCAGGTGCCTGCGCCGGGCGGCGGGGCCCAGGACCCCGGCGGGCAGGCCCGGTCCAAGGAGCCCGCACCCGCGCCCGAGAAGAAGACGAGCGACTGGTTCGCGCCGCGCAAGCCGATGGCGAAGGGCGGCGCGATGGGCGCGGGCGCCGCGGCCACGGCGGGCGAGGGGCCCGGCGCCCAGGGCGCCGCTCCCGGCCCCGGCGGCGCGGCTTCCGGAGCGGGCGCTCCCGGCGCAGGGGCCCCCGGCGCGGGGGCTCCCGGCGCGGGCGAGCAGGGCCTCGGCTCGTCGCCGTACCAGGACGCCGCCCGCCAGGACCCGTACGGCGCGTACGACGGCGGCGGGCAGCCGGCCGACGGTGGCACCCCGCCGTACGGCTCGGCGCCGGTGCCCGGCCCGGGCGAGGTGCCCAACGGCCCCACGGCGGGCCCCGCGACCGGCGGTTCCACGCTCGGCTCGGGGCTGCCGACCGGCCCCGGCCACACCCCGCCGTACGGCACGCCCGAGATGGCCGCGGGGCCCGAGGGGACGCCGGTCCACGGCACGCCGGCGCAGGGCGCCCCGGCCCCCGGGGCCCCCGCGCAGGACGGGCCGCCGCGGATGTCGGACGACACCGCGATCCTGACGCCCCAGCAGTTCGTGCCCGAGCCCGGCGCCGAGCAGGGCGGGCACGTGTCGGGCTCGACGCTCTCCAGCGGCATCCCCGCCACCTCGGCCGAGGGCCGCACGCCGCCGTTCCCCGGCTCGGGCCGCGCCGACGGCCAGGGGGCGCGCCGGCGCCCCGACCTGACGCCCCGTCTCGACGCCCGCCCCCCGGCCCCGGCGGGCCAGGACGGCCAGGAGGCTGCGCCCGCGCAGACCCCGGCCGCCGCGCCCGCCGCACCGGCCCCCGCGGCCAAGCAGGCGCCGAAGAAGAAGGGCCGCTCCAAGCTGGTCCTCGCGGTGGTGGCGGTGCTGGTGGTGGGCGGCGGCCTGTACGGCGCAGGCCTGGTGATGAACCACGCCGACGTCCCGAAGGGCACCACCGTCCTCGGCGTCCCCATCGGGGGCAGCACCAAGGACCAGGCCCTCGACACGCTGGAGAAGCGGCTGGGCGAGCGGGCGCAGATGCCGCTGAAGCTGACGGTCGGCGACAGGAGCGAGTCGCTCTCGCCCCAGAACGCGGGCCTCACGCTGGACGACCAGGCCACCGTGGAGGCGGCCTCGGGCCCCGACTACGACCCGGTGGACGTGGTGGGCTCGCTGTTCGGCAGGGAGCGCCCCGTCGACCCGGTGATGCCGGTGGACGACGAGAAGCTGACCGCCGCGCTCGGCGGCATGGCGCAGACCCTCGGCTCGGCCCGCGAGGGCACCATCACCTTCGACACGGGCAAGCCGGTCGAGGTGCCGGGCAAGGCGGGCACGGGGCTCGACGTGGCCCGTGCCAAGCAGTCCGTGCGGGACGCCTTCCGCAACCAGGTGCAGACGGGCCGTGCGGCCGGCCTGACGCTGCCGACGATCGAGCAGCGGCCGACGATAAGCGAGGCGGAGCTCGACCGGGCCATGAAGGACTTCGCGGAGCCCGCGATGTCCGGCCTCGTCACGATCAGGGCGGGCGGCGCGTCGATCCAGTTCGGCCAGGTCTCGCTGCCGAAGATCCTGTCGATGAAGGCGGTCGACGGGAAGCTGGTGGACAGCTACGACCTCAAGGCGCTCAAGGCGGCGTACGGCTCCGCGTTCGACGGCGTGACGGTGAAGCGGGCCGACGGTTCGAGCACGGCGGTGACCCCGCAGGACGTCGCCGACCAGCTGCGGGTGGCGCTGCGCGGCAAGACTCCGGAGCAGCGGGTGCGGGAGATCGGCGCCCCCGCCTCGGGGCTGACCGGCTGAGACGCGCGCGGCGGGCGGCGCCGCAGGGGTGTCACGGACCCGGCATGACATCTGTCATGCCGGGTCTCCCACATTCGGCACTGCCGCGCCGGCCCGCCCGCTCGCCAGGATGGGAGCCATGAAAACACCAGCTCCCGCCGCGACCGCGGTGGTCACGTTCGCGAACGTGACGAAGTCGTACGGCGCCGTGCGCGCCGTGGACGGGCTCACGCTCGACCTGCACCCCGGCGAGACGGTCGCACTGCTCGGCCCCAACGGCGCGGGCAAGTCCTCCGCACTCGACCTGCTGCTCGGGCTGCGCACGCCCGACGCGGGGACCGTCAGGGTCTTCGGCTCCACCCCGCAGGGCGCGATCGCCGCGGGCCACGTCGGGGCCATGCTCCAGACCGGCGGCCTGATGGAGGGCGTGAAGGTCAGGGAGATCGTCAAGCTCGCCTGCGACCTGCACCCGCGGCCGCACCCGGTGGCCGACGTGCTGGACCGCGCGGGCATCGCCCAGATCGCCGACCGGATGGTCGACAAGCTCTCCGGCGGCCAGGAGCAGCGCGTACGTTTCGCACTCGCGACGGCCGGAGCGAACGACCTGATCGTGCTGGACGAGCCGACGACCGGCATGGACGTCACGGCGCGCCAGGCGTTCTGGTCGACGATGCGGGAGGAGGCGGGCCGGGGCCGTACGGTCCTGTTCGCCACGCACTACCTGGAGGAGGCCGACGCGATCGCCGACCGGGTCCTGGTGCTGCACAAGGGGCGGCTCCTCGCCGACGGCACGGCCGCGGAGATCAAGGCGAAGGCGGGCGCCCGGCGCATCGCCTTCGACCTGGAGGGCCCGATCGACGAGGGGGCGCTCGGCGCCCTGCCGTTCCTCAGCTCGCTGACCGTGTCGGGGACGACGGTGCGCATGCAGTCGCACGACGCCGACGCCACCGTGCACGCCCTGTACGGACTGGGTCTCTACCCCCGCAATCTGGAGGTCGCCGGGCTCGGCCTCGAACAGGCGTTCGTCGCCATCACCGAGGCCGAGGAGGCAAGGACCGCATGAGCAGGCTCACCTACGGCGCGCTGACCCGGCTGGAGATCGTCCGGACGCTGCGCAACAAGAAGTTCATGTTCTTCTCGGTCGTCTATCCCGCGGGCCTCTTCCTGGTGATCGCGGGCCCGCAGGACGACACCGTCATCTCCGGCACGGGCGGGCTGCGCCTCGGCGCGTTCTACATGGTCGCGATGGCGTCGTTCGGCGCGCTCACCGCCGTGCTGATGGGCAACAGCGAGCGCATCGCCAAGGAGCGGGAGAAGGGGTGGGTGCGGCAGCTGCGGCTGACGTCGCTGCCCGGCCGCGGCTACGTCCTCGCGAAGATCGCCAGCGCCGCCGTGGTCAGCCTGCCGTCGATCATCATCGTGTTCCTCCTGGCAGGGGCCATCAAACACATCCACCTGGATCCTTGGCAGTGGCTCGCGCTCACGGGCGTCATCTGGGCGGGCAGCCTGTGCTTCGCCGCGCTCGGCGTGGCGATCGGCTACCTTGCGACGGGGGACGCCGTGCGGCCGATCACGATGATCATCTACTTCG
This sequence comes from Streptomyces sp. NPDC047002, assembly GCF_040704505.1. NCBI lineage: Bacteria > Bacillati > Actinomycetota > Actinomycetes > Kitasatosporales > Streptomycetaceae > Streptomyces > Streptomyces sp. NPDC047002. The sequence goes on along the minus strand of NZ_JBEYWC010000007.1, from coordinate 195,796 downwards.
GCCTGTCCATCCTCGGCGGGCTCTGGCTGCCGACCACGGCGTACCCGCAGTGGCTCCAGAGCATCACCTCGTGGCTGCCGACCCACGCCTACGCGGGCCTCGGCCAGGCCATCGAGCTCGGCGGCGCTCCGCACGCCAAGGACGTGGCGCTGATCGTCGGCTACTTCCTCGTCTTCGCGGCGGCCGCCGCGTGGCTGTACCGGAAGGACACCAGGAAGGCGTGAGCGCAGTGCGGACCACGGACGACCGCCCGCACGAGGTCGGCCCCGGCGTGCCGATCGGCAGGCCGCCGGAGAACCGCAGGCAGGTGCTGGTCAAGCTGATGTGGACCGGCATCTGGCTGGCCTACCTCAGCGCGCCGGTCTCCGACCTCGGCGACGGCGGGCACGGGGCGGCGGCCGTGGTCCTCGCCTCCGCGGGCCTCGCGGCGTTCGTGGCGGTGTACCTGGCACTGGTCTTCCGGCACACCGGGCGCGCCTACGGCGCCGGCACCGTGCGGGCGCTGCTCGCCGGGGCCTTCGCCCTCGCCACCTGCCTGGCGCTGACCATGGGGTCGCCGTGGCTCGTCCTGTTCGTGTACGTGTCGGTGTCGGCGGGCGCGGCCCTGCCGGTCCGGCAGTCCGCGGTGGCGATCCCGCTGACGGTGGGCGTGCTGGCGCTGGTGGGCACGCAGACGCGGGGCGACGACGGGTACGTGCTCGCGCTGGCGGCGCCCGCGCTGCTCGGCGGCTTCGCCATGGTGGGGGTGAGCCAGCTGGTGCGCACGATGATCGAGCTGCGGCAGGCGCGGACCACGGTCGCGACGCTCGCCGCCAACGAGGAGCGGCTGCGGATGGCCCGCGACCTGCACGACCTGCTGGGCCACTCGCTCTCGCTGATCACGCTCAAGAGCGAGCTCGCCGGCCGGATGCTGCCCGACCACCCCGACGGGGCCGCCGAGCAGGTCGCCGACATCGAACGGGTCAGCAGGCAGGCCCTCATGGACGTGCGGGAGGCCGTCAGCGGCTACCGCAGGCTGACGCTCTCCGGGGAACTGGCGGGCGCGCGCACCACGCTCGCGGTCGCGGGCATCGCCGCACGGCTGCCCGACGCGGTGCCCGGCGACCTGCCGGGCGGGCTCGCGCCCGGTTCTGAGGAGGCGCTCGCCTGGTCCCTGCGGGAGGCCGTCACCAACGTCGTACGGCACAGCGGCGCGCGGAACTGCGCGGTGGCGCTGGCAGCCCGGCAGACGCTCGACGGCCTGTTCCTCCAGCTCACCGTGGAGGACGACGGGCGGGGGCTCGGCGCCGCGCCGCGCGGCAACGGCCTCACGGGGCTCGGTGAACGCCTCGACCAGGCAGGCGGCACGCTGGACCTGCGCTCCTCGCGGTCGGGTGTGGCGCTGACGGTGCGCGTCCCGCTCGGCGCCGGCGCCGACGCGGTCTGACAGGATCGCGTCCATGAGCCGGCAGATCAGGATCCTTCTCGCCGAGGACCAGTCCATGGTGCGTGAGGCGCTCGCCGCACTGCTCGGCCTCGAACCCGACATGGCCGTGGTCGCGCAGGTGGCGCGCGGCGACGAGGTGGTGGCGGCGGCCAGGGAGCACGCGGTGGACGTGGCGCTGCTCGACATCGAGATGCCGGGCGCCACGGGCATCGAGGCGGCGGCCCTGCTCGCCGCCGAGCTGCCGGAGGTGCGGGTGGTGGTGCTGACGACGTTCGGCAGGCCGGGGTATCTGCGCAGGGCCATGGAGGCGGGCGCCGGGGCCTTCCTCGTGAAGGACGCGCCCGCGGCCCGGCTCGCCGACGCCGTGCGCCGGGTGCTGGCGGGAGAGCGCGTCATCGATCCGACGCTCGCCGCCGCGGCGCTTGCGGGCGGCGCCAACCCGCTGACCGAGCGGGAGCGCGAGGTGCTGGCGGCCGCCGCCGACGGCGCGACCAACGCGGAGCTCGCCGCGTCCCTGCACCTCTCCCAGGGCACCGTGCGCAACTACCTCTCCACGGCGATCCAGAAGCTGGCGGTCCGCAACCGCGCTGAGGCGGTCAACGCGGCGCGCGAGAAGGGCTGGCTCTGAGGGCGCCCCGGGCGACCCGCAGGACGACCGCGGGCGTGAGGAGGGCGGAGGGCGGGTCGAGGAGGTGGGCGACGCGCAGGAAGCGGGTGGCGACGGCCGGGTCGGCGGCGCAGACGGCGCGCAGCCTGGCCAGGTAGCGGTCGAGAGGGGCCGGCCTCGGCCGCGCGGGCCGGAACGCGAGGTCGCTGCCGGCCGCCAGCGCCCACGGCCGGTCGACCAGCGCGGCCGCCTCGGCGAAGAACCGCCGCGGCAGGTCGGGGGTGTCGGGGTCGGGCCCTGGGGCAAGCCGCAGCAGCCGGCCGAGCAGATCGGCCTCAAGAGCCGCGACCGTCATGCCCTGCCCGTACACGGGGTTGAAGCTGCACAGCGCGTCCCCGAGGGCGAGGAAGCCCGCCGGGTGGGCGGGCAGCCGCTCGTAGTGGCGGCGGACGCCGCGCGGATAGCGGGTGCGCGCGGGCTCGCCGAGCGGCTCTGCGCGCTCCACGGCGTCGGCGACGTCCGGCGCCGCGAGCGACCTGGCGTAGGCGGCGTACCCGGCGCCGTCCGCGGGCGGTTCCTCGCCGAACACCCCCACGAGGACCACGGCGAACAGGCCGTCCTCCTGCCGCACGGCGACCCCGCCGCGCGGTCCGCCCGGGTACGGCACGACCGTGGTGCCCAGCCGGCCGCCGAGCAGCCCCGGTTCGTAGCGGTAGTGGCGGGTGGCGTAGACGACCTGCGCGTCGACGGCCGACTGCGCGGGGCGCGGGCAGCCGAGCGCGTCGAGCCAGTGCGGCGCCCGGGAGCCGCGGCCCGCCGCGTCCACCACCAGGTCGGCGCCGAGCACGCTCTCCCGCGCCCGCCCGGCGCGTTCGCGGACCCGCACGCCGGTGACCCGGGCAGGGCGGCGCCCGGCAGGACCGGTTCCTGCGAGCCCCGTCGCCTCGTGCCCGTCGGTGACGGTGACGCCCGGCAGTACGGACACCCGGGCGCGGACGAGGAGTTCGAGCAGCGGCCGGGTGACGCCGTGCAGCACGAGCCCGGACTCCGCCGGTGCCATGAGCCGGCCGTCGAGGTACATGTGGTGGTCGCCCTGGCTGTCGCCGCTCGGCACGCCGTGGGCCGCGAGCTCGTCGAGGAACCCGGGGAACAGCGCGTCGAGCGCGGCGCCGCCGCTGGAGAGCAGCGCGTGCACATGGCGGCTCTGCGGGACGCCCCGCCGGGGCGCGGCCCGGTCGGGCAGCCGGTCCCGGTCGAGGACGGTCACCCGCTCGTAGTGGTCGCTGAGCGCCCGTGCGGCGAGCAGCCCGCCGACGCTCGCCCCGATGACGACCGCATGACGCTGAGCCACGCTCCCACCGTCCCTCCGCCCTTCGACACGTCTCCCGCCACAAAAGCGTTCAACACGCGCGTTGTGGAGCCGAGTTCAGGCCATGGCGGATCCGGATGCGGCACGGCCCCGCTCCCCCGGGTGTCCGGGCGGCGGGGCCGTGGGGCGAGGGTGACGGTGCGTCAGCCGTTCTTGAGGTCCTTCTCCAGGGACCGCAGGGCCGGGTCCATGACCACGTCCTCCTTGCGGTCGGCCGCGGCGATGGTCGGGTCCTCGGGGAAGTGGCAGGCCGTGAGGTGACCCTCCTTGTTGCCGCTGATCTGCACCAGCGGCGGTTCCTCCGTGGCGCACTTGTCCTGCGCCTTCCAGCACCGGGTGCGGAAGCGGCAGCCGGACGGCGGCATGATCGGCGACGGCACGTCCCCGACGAGCCGGATGCGCTCGCGCTTCTGCGCGTCGATGTCGGTCTCCGGCACCGCGGACAGCAGGGCGTGCGTGTACGGGTGGCGTGGGCCGCTGTACAGCGTGTCGCGGTCCGCGATCTCGACGACCTTGCCGAGGTACATCACGGCGACGCGCTGCGAGAAGTGCCGCACGATGGACAGGTCGTGGGCGATGAAGACGAACGCGATGCCGCGCTCACGCTGCAGTTCCTGGAGCAGGTTGACGACCTGCGCCTGGATCGACACGTCGAGCGCGGAGACCGGCTCGTCGGCGATGATCAGCTTCGGTTCGAGGGCGAGCGCCCGCGCGACCCCGATGCGCTGCCGCTGGCCGCCGGAGAACTCGTGCGGGAAGCGGTTGTAGTGCTCGGGGTTGAGGCCCACGGTCGCGAGCAGCTCCCGCACCCGGGCCTCGCGGCCGCCGGGCGGGTTGATGCCGTTGATCTCCATCGGACCCGAGATGATCTTGCCGACCGTCTGGCGCGGGTTGAGCGACGCGTACGGGTCCTGGAAGATCATCTGGATCTCGGACCTGATGGGCGCGAGCTGCTTGCGGCCCGCGTGCGTGATGTCGCGGCCCGCGTAGGTGATCGTGCCGTCCGTCGGCTCCATGAGCCGCGTCAGCATCCGGCCGGTGGTCGACTTGCCGCAGCCGGACTCGCCCACCAGGCCGAGGCTCTCGCCGGGGAAGACGTCCAGGGTGACGCCGTCCACCGCCTGGACCGCGCCGACCTGCCGCTTGAAGGGGAACCCGCCGTAGATCGGGAAGTGCTTGGTCAGGTTCCTGACCTCGAGCAGCGGCTTGCTCTCGGCCAGTGTGGCTTTCTCGGTGACGACCGCGGTCGTCTTGTTCTCGCTCATGGTCTTGGCCCCAGTCGCCGGTACGTCAGCCCAGCCGGGGCTGAATCTTCTCGATGAACACTTCGCGTTTCTGCTCCGCCGTGAGGTGGCAGGCGGAACCGCGTCCCAGCGGGAGCGCAGGCCGCTCGGTGGAGCAGCGCTCGCCCCCGACCAGGTCGACGAACTCGCACCGCGGGTGGAACGGGCAGCCGGGCGGCGGGTTGAGCAGGCTGGGCGGGGTCCCGGGGATGGGCCGCAGCGGCTCGTCCACGTCGCCGCTCAGGCCCGGCATGGAGGAGAGCAGACCCCAGGTGTACGGGTGCTGCGGCGACTTCAGGACCTCGCGGGTGGTGCCGCGCTCGACGGCGCGCCCCGCGTACATCACGAGGATGTCGTCGGCCGTGTTGGCCACGACGCCCAGGTCGTGCGTGATCAGGATGATCGCCGAGCCGAACTCCTGCTGGAGGTCCTTGAGCAGGTCGAGGATCTGCGCCTGCACGGTCACGTCGAGCGCCGTGGTCGGCTCGTCCGCGATCAGCAGCGCCGGGTTGCACACCAGCGACATGGCGATCATCGCGCGCTGGCGCATACCGCCGGAGAACTGGTGCGGGTAGTCGTCGACGCGGTTCTTGGGGTCGGGGATGCCGACCTTGCCCAGCATCTCGATGGCCCTGGCCCGCGCCTCGGACTTGGACGCCCCGGTGTGCTTCCTGAAGGGCTCGGCGATCTGCCGGCCCACCGTGTAGTACGGGGAGAGCGCCGTGAGCGCGTCCTGGAAGATCATCGCGATCTTGTTGCCGCGGAGGTCTTCGAGCTGCCGGCGCGAGAGGTCCGTGACGTCCTGGCCGTCGACCCAGATCTCGCCCTCGACCGTGGTGGTCTCGGGCGCGTGCAGGCCGAGGATGGACAGGTTGGTCACCGACTTGCCGGAGCCCGACTCGCCGACGATGCCGAGCGTCTTGCCGCGCTCCAGGTCGAAGGAGAGTCCGTTCACGGCCTTGACGATGCCGCCCTCGGTGGAGAAGCGCACGTTGAGGTCGCGCACCGAGAGGAACGCGTCGGACGCGGTCGGCACCGGGGCGCCCTCGGGCTTGGTGAGTGTGGTCACTGTCGTTACTCCTAGGACAGCCGTACGCGCGGGTCGATGATCGCGTAGCACGCGTCCACGACGATGTTGCACAGCAGGATGAAGGCGGAGCTGAACAGCATCACACCCAGGGTCGTGGGCAGGTCCTTCTGGATCACCGACTGCTGGGCGAGCCTGCCGACGCCCGAGAGGTCGAAGGTGATCTCGGTGACGATGCCACCGCCGAGCAGGGCGCCGATGTCGATGCCGAGGATCGTGACGATCGGGATCAGCGAGCCGCGCCAGGCGTAGCGGAAGAAGACGTACCTGGCGGCCATGCCCTTGGCGCGGGCCGCCCTGACGTGCTCCTCCTGGAGCTGCTCGATCATCGACGAGCGGGCCATACGGGTGTACTGCCCGGTGAAGATGGTCGCCATCACGGCCCAGGGGATGATCAGTCCCGCGAACCAGGCGGCCGGGTTCTCGCTGATCGGCGTGTACGAGGGCTTCGCGAGCCAGCCGGTGGAGAAGACCAGCCACAGCATGACCAGCGGGCCGAGGAAGTAGATCTGCAGCGAACTGAGCACCAGCGAGCCGCCGCTGAAGACCTTGTCGACCGTCGTGCCCTTCTTCCAGGCGGCGAGCATGCCGGCGCCGAGGCCGACCGCGAGGAAGACGACGGCGCCGCCGACCATCAGGGAGAGCGTCAGCGGGAACCGGTCGAGGATGGTGGACCAGACGTTCTGGCCGTTGGCGAAGGAGACCCCGAGGCAGGGCGCCGAGCAGTGGCTGCCCTGGATGTCCCGGCCCATCACGATGCCGACGACGTAGTGCCAGTACTGCACCGGGAGGGGCTGGTCGAGCCCGAGGTTCTTGTGGACGATGGCGAGCGCGTCCGGGGTGCAGTTCTTGCCGCACGCCAGCAGAGCGGGGTCCTGCGGGATGGCGAAGAACATGAAGTACGTGATCGCGCTGATCAGGATGAGGATCAGTACGGCGCCGAACGTCCGGCGAATGAGGAATTGAAGCATGGCTGGTCGCTGCTCTCAGGACGGCGGCTGCTGTGAGGTGTCGTAACGAGGGAACCGGCACCCCGGTGGTGCGCACTCCGCCGGGTGCGCACCACCGGGACCGGTCTTGCGGGCTGTCCCCTTCCTGAAGGGTTACTTCTTCAGGAAGACACGCGTCACGTCGACCTCGTTCGAGTCGTTCGAGTAGCGCAGGCCGCCGACGTTCGAGCCGAAGATCTGGAACGTCTTGGTGTAGTAGACGGGGGCGGCCGGGTTGATCCGCTCCATGATGTCCTTGGTGATCGCCGTCCACGCGGCCTGGGCCTGCGCGGGGTCGGTGATCTTCTCCGCCTTGGCGATGGCGGCGTTCACCTTCGGGTCGTTGACGTGCGAGTAGTCGGACGAACCGTCCTGGAGGTTCGAACCGTCGTACGTCGGCGGGATGACGGTGGAGGCGGACGGCCAGTCCTGGCCCCAGCCGGTCATGTAGATGTCCATCCCGTTCTTGAGCTTGCCCATCTGCTCGTACCAGGTGGCGTTGTCGATCTCCTTCGTCACCGGGTTGAGGCCGATCTGCTTCAGCATGTTGGTGATGACCACCGACTGCTGCTGGCGGATCTGGGTGTTGGCGTACGCGTAGACGATCTTCTTGCCCTCGGCGTGCGCCTCCTTGATGAGCTGCTTCGCCTTGGCGAGGTCGCCGTTGGGCTTCTTCAGCTTGCCGAAGGGGTCGTACTTCGCGTCGAAGCCGGGCAGGGTCGGGGCCAGCAGGCTGTTGGCCACCTCGCCGCCGAAGGAGCCGCCGTCGAGCTTGGCGACCTGCGCGCTCGGCATGGCGTACGTGATGGCGTCACGGATCCGCTTGTCCTTGATGCGGTCCATGTTGAAGTTCATCTGCCACACGTAGGGCTGGTAGCCCTGGATCGTGCGGGCCATGGCGGCCTTGTCGCCGGTCACGTTCGGGACCTGGGTGGTCGCGACGGCGCCGGTCCACTGCATGGCGTTCTTGTCCGTGCCGCGGTCGGCGAGGATCGACTTGGTCTGGTCCTCGCTCTGGACGTTGGTCTGGATGTTGAACCCGTTCACGTACTGGTGGCGGACCGAGTCGGTCTTCGGGTCCCACTGCGCGTTCTTGACCAGCGTCATCGACTTGCCGGGCTTGTAGTCGGCGATCTTGTAGGGACCGGTCGACAGCGGCATCTGGTCGTACTTCTGCTTCGTGTCGCCCTTGATCGGCACGGCCGAGTAGCCGGGCATCGTGAGCGCCTGCGGCAGGTCGGGCTCGGCCTGCTTGAAGTGGAAGACGATGGTCTTCGCGTCGGGCGTGGCGAGCACCGAGTCGGGCAGGTGCTTGCCGTCGTAGCCGCCGCCCGGCAGGGCCTTGCGGTACGTGGTGCCGTCGCCGGAGAGCCACTGCTGGATGTAGGTCGGGCCGTCCGTCTCGAAGGACGCGTACAGGCGCTCGATCGAGTGGCGGATGGTCGCCGACGTGATCGCGTTGCCGTTCTGGTCCTTGATCCCGTCCTTCAGCGTGTACGTCCAGGTCTTGCCGCCGTCCGACTGCTTGCCGGAGTCGGTGGCGAGGTCGCCGACGACGGTGAGCTTGCCGCTGGCGTCCTGGGAGTACTGCGTCAGACCGCGCTGGAGCAGGCGGTCGAGCACCTTGCCGTCACTGACGTAGGTCTGGCCCGGGTCCAGGTGCGAGAAGTCGGCCTGCTGGTAGACCTGCATGGTGCCGCCGCTGTGGGCGCCGGCGACCGCGGGAGCGGGTCCCGTCGACTGCTGCGCGTTGCCGAAGGAGACCGGCTGGCTCAGCTTCTTCGCGTCCTGCTGGGTCTGCGTCTTGGGCTGCCCCTTGCTGCCCCCGTCGTTGCCACCGCACGCGGTGAGCGCCAGCGATCCCGCGGCTACGGCTATGACCGCGGCCTGGGCTCTGCGCGAGCCAAAGATCCTCATGGTGGTGAGTACCTATCTGTCAGTAGTGATCGGGCTGTGCTGCCTGTGCGCGGCCTGAATCCACGCCCGGGGTGGCAGCAGTCCCCTCAGCTCGGTGCCGACTGGTCGGTCAGCGCCCGGACTTCGGGTCGAATGCGTCTCGGACCGAGTCGCCGAGGAGATTGAAGGCCACCACGAAGATGACCATGGCGACACCCGGGTAGAGCATGTACCAGGGGTCCTGCTCGATGTACTGGGCGCCGTTGGCGAACATCCGTCCCCAGTCCGGGGTGGGCTCGACGAACCCGACACCGACGAAGGAGAGGAAGGCCACGCTCAGGATGTTCGAGGGCAGCTGGAGCGTCGCCTGGACCAGGATCGGGGACCAGAGGTTCGGCAGCAGCTCCTTGCGGATGATGCGCCAGGGCGAGGCGCCGGAGATCCTCGCCGCCTCCACGAACTCCCGCTCGCGCAGGGTGAGCGTGGCGGCCCTGATCAGCCGGGCGAGGCCCATCCACCCCAGGACGCCGGTGACGGCGATGATGGCGGCGGCGCGCAGCCAGACCGGGGTGTTCTCGTCCGGCTTGACGAAGGCGGCCGTGATGACGGGCATCGAGGCGAGCATGAACAGCTGCGAGGGGAAGCCGAGCAGCAGGTCGGTGAACCTGCCCAGCCAGTAGTCCACGACCCCGCCGAAGTACCCGCCGACCAGGCCGATCAGCACACCGAGGATGACGACGACCAGGGTGGCGCCGAGAGCCGTGAAGATCGACGTGCGCATGCCGTACAGCAGCTGCGTGAACACGTCGCGGCCGAGGTTCGGCTCGATGCCGAACCAGAAGCTGCCCGACGCGCCGCCGAAGGAGGCCGACGGCATGTTGAACTCGTTGAGCAGCGTGAGGCTGTTCTGCCCGTAGAGCGTGTACGGGTCCTTGCCGTACACCTTGCTGATGAGCGGGGCGAGGAGCGCGATCACGAAGAAGAAGATCACGACGCAGGCGGAGATGACCCCGGTGCGGTCGCGCTTGAACCGGCGCCACATCAACTGGCCGGGAGACAGGCCCTCCTTGGGCTTCGCCTCCTGGGCCCCCTCCTTGGTGACGGCGTCGGGACCCGACCCGCCAGGAGCCGAGGTGTCCTCGGTCTGAACTGGACTTGTCACGATCGCACTTCCCCCGCGGGGATCACCATCGCGCGCCCGACCCGTGTGGTGCTTATGGCACCGCGCATGGGGTCCTCCTCATGAGTCCACTTGTCACTTGCGAGAAGGGCGGTTTCTACGCGCGCTGACTCAGCGGTGTCGACGCACCAGTTGCCCGCCCTCAGTGTGCTCGTGAGCCGTCGCCCCCCACAGCGCATGACCCATTGACCCGAGCTCAATGGAGCCAACTATTAAGTACGACCGGGCCGTAAACCACACTTAAAGGGTCTCGTTTTGACAACATCACCCAGAGGCGTCCGCCCGAAATCCGGACAAAGTAAGCACAGACAGACACCCCCGAAACGGACCGTTAACATATGTTCCGGAGCGCGACGTCCGCATTCCGGACGGTGTTCAGAGAAAAATGGCTTGCGGAGCGGGCCCCTGCCGCACGGAAAACGGCTGGTCCCGTACGGGAACGGCCCGGCCCCGCCGCGCGTGCGGCGGAGCCGGGCCGACGCCCTTGCAGACCCCTGCGGGCGGCCGCGGGCCGCCCCCGAGGGTCAGGAGTGCTTGGCGCGGGACGCGGCGCGGCCGCGCTCCTTCTGGTCGAGGACGACCTTGCGGATGCGGACCGTCTCCGGGGTCACCTCGATGCACTCGTCGTCGCGGCAGAACTCCAGGGACTGCTCGAGCGACAGCAGCCGCGGCGGGACCAGCGACTCGGTCACGTCGGCCGTGGAGGAGCGCATGTTGGTGAGCTTCTTCTCCTTGGTGATGTTGACGTCCATGTCGTCGGAGCGGGAGTTCTCGCCGACGATCATGCCCTCGTAGACCTCCGTCGTCGGCGAGACGAACAGCACGCCGCGCTCCTGGAGGTTGGTCATCGCGAAGGCGGTGACGACGCCCGCGCGGTCCGCGACCAGCGAGCCGTTGTTGCGGGTGCGCAGCTCGCCGAACCACGGCTCGTGCCCCTCGAAGATCGAGTGCGCGATGCCCGTGCCGCGGGTCTGCGTGAGGAACTCCGTACGGAAGCCGATGAGGCCGCGCGACGGCACGAGCCACTCCATGCGGACCCAGCCGGAGCCGTGGTTCGTCATGGTCTCCATCCGGCCCTTGCGGGCCGCCATCAGCTGCGTGATGGCGCCGAGGTGCTCCTCGGGCGAGTCGATCGTCATGCGCTCGACGGGCTCGTGGACCTTGCCCTCGATCTCCTTGGTGACCACCTCGGGCTTGCCCACGGTCAGCTCGAAGCCCTCCCGGCGCATGGTCTCCACCAGGATCGCGAGCGCCAGCTCGCCGCGGCCCTGCACCTCCCAGGAGTCCGGGCGCTCGGTGGGCAGCACGCGCAGCGACACGTTGCCGATCAGCTCGCGCTCCAGACGGTCCTTGACCAGGCGCGCGGTGACCTTGTGGCCCTTGCCGCCCTTGCCGACGAGCGGCGAGGTGTTGGTGCCGATGGTCATCGAGATCGCGGGCTCGTCGACCGTGATCAGCGGCAGCGGGATCGGGTTCTCCGGGTCCGCGAGGGTCTCGCCGATCATGATCTCGGGGATGCCGGCGACGGCGCAGATGTCACCGGGGCCCGCCTTCTCGGCCGGCTTGCGGGTCAGCGCCTCCGTCATCAGCAGCTCGGTGATGCGGACGTTCGAGACGCTGCCGTCGCGCTTGATCCACGCGACGGTCTGGCCCTTCTTCAACTCGCCCTGCTCGACCCGCAGGAGGGCGATGCGGCCGAGGAAGTTGTCCGCGTCGAGGTTGGTGACGTGCGCCTGGAGCGGCGCGGCCCCGTCGTACTCGGGGGCGGGCACGTGGGCGAGGAGCGTGGAGAAGAACGGCTCCAGGCTGTCGCTGTCCGCGGGGACCGTGCCGTTCTCCGGCTTGGTCAGCGAGGCGACGCCGTCACGCGCGCAGGCGTAGACGATCGGGAACTCGATCTGGTCCTCGTCCGCGTCGAGGTCGAGGAAGAGGTCGTACGTCTCGTCGACGACCTCCTCGATCCGGGCGTCGGGGCGGTCCGTCTTGTTGATGCAGAGGATCACCGGGAGCTTCGCGGAGAGCGCCTTGCGCAGCACGAACCGGGTCTGCGGGAGCGGGCCCTCGGAGGCGTCGACCAGCAGCACCACGGCGTCCACCATCGAGAGTCCGCGCTCGACCTCGCCGCCGAAGTCGGCGTGGCCCGGGGTGTCGATGATGTTGATGGTGACGGGCTCGCCGCCGTCCTTCGGGTGGTACTTCACCGCGGTGTTCTTCGCCAGGATCGTGATGCCCTTCTCACGCTCCAGGTCGTTCGAGTCCATCATCCGTTCGTCGAGGTGCTCGGCCGCGTGCGCGGCGAACGCGCCCGCCTGCTTCAGCATGGCGTCGACCAGAGTGGTCTTGCCATGGTCGACGTGGGCGACGATGGCGACGTTACGGATGTCGTGGCGCGTGGGCATGCTGACTGGCGCTTCTCTCGATCGTGGGATGAGGCGGCTTCCGAATCTGGCCCGTCCGCCCGCCGGGCTTCGCGCCACGGCTCTCCCCATGGTACGGGGCGCGAAGCCCGACGGGCGGACAGGCTTCGCGCCCCGCCCGCGAGGGCGGGGATACGGGCGTGGGCACGGCCCCGCGCGGCGGGCGCCGTGGGCCCGGTGGGCGGCGCGCGGGGGCGCGGGGCGGCCGGGGCCTGGGCATGCCCGCTCACCAGGGGTGCGGGCAGGGACGTGCGGTGGTGCGGCGAGCTCGGGTCAGGGACTCGGACATGAGCTTGCCCGCCGGGAGGACCGGCGGGCAAGCTGTTTACGGTCCGCCGCGCGGCCTGATCGCCGGGCGGTCGCTTTCTTCTTCCGGGGTTCCCCGCGGGGGCGCTGCCGGGTCGCCGGGTCTTCTCCGGATCTTCAGGTCACGGGTGCGCGGAGGGGCTCGCCTGGCGGCTCCCCGCGCGCCGTGCCTGCTCAGGACTGGTCGTCGCCCGAGCCGTCGTCCGATCCTTCACCGCTGTCGTCCGAGGACGCGTCTGCGCTCTTGTGGGCCGTGCCGGGCTCGGCGCCCTTGGCCTGCGGGCCCTCGTGGCCCTTCAGCGTGGTGAAGCCGATGTCCTGGTAGCGCGGGCTCTGGAAGCCGAAGGCGCCGACGTTGCGCACGTCGTCGCGCGCGGCCACCAGCTCGGGGCGCTGGTAGAGCGGGATGGAACCGGCCGCGGCCCAGATCCTCGCGTCCGCCTGCTTGAGCAGCGCGTCCTCCTTCTTCGCGTCCAGCTCGCCCGCCGCCTGGTCGAACAGCTGGTCGATGCGGTCCGTGCCGACCCTGGTGTAGTTCTGCTCCACCATCAGCGAGCCGTCGGCCGCGGGCTGCGGCTTGGCGTAGATCGGCCGGCCGTCGGTCGCCGGGTAGGCGGTCGCCGGCCAGGAGTACAGGGCCAGGTCGTAGGCGCCCGAGGCGATGTAGTCCTTGAAGAAGCTGCTGTCGGGGACCTTGGTGATCTCGGTCCTGATGCCGACCTTGCCGAGCATCCCGGCGATCCGGTCGCCGACCGTGCGCAGCTGCTCGGAGCCCTGGCCCGACGGCAGGACGAAGCGGAGCGTCAGCGGCTTGCCGTTCTTGCCGAGCGGGCCGGCCGCGGGCGCGGCGGCCTTCGAGGCTGCGGCCTCCGACGCCGCGGCGGAGCCGCGCGGCGCGTAGGCGCCGGCCATGCCGCCCGGCTGCTGCTCGGCGGGCTTGTCGTCGGACGCGTCGTCGGCCTTCTTCCCGTCCTCGGACCTCTTCTCGCCGTCGTCGTCCTTGGCCTTCGCGGCGTCCTTCTTCTCGTCCGACTTCTTCGTGTCGTCGGACGTACCGGCGCCGGGCTTCTCGGACTTCTTCCCGTCCTCGGACTTCTTCGTGTCGTCCGCCGAGCCCGCCGTGCCCTTGCCGGTGTCGGTCTTCTTGTTCTCGCTGCCGGCCTTCGTGCTGTCCTCGGGCGCCCTGCGCGCCCCCTCGGGCGTCCACCCGGCGTCCGCGAGCAGCGCCTGGGCCTCGTGCGCGTCCTGCTTGCCGAGCGCGTCGCTCGCGTCCGCGTACGCGGGCTGCCCGGCGACGGCGAGGTGGCTGCCGAGCGTCTTCGAGGGCAGCCCGAGCGGCTTGAGCACGGAGTCGGCGAGCTTCTGCCGGTTGATGGCGCGGGCGACGGCGCGCCGTACGCGGTCGTCGGCGAGCGGCCCGGTCTCGCCGTTCATGGCGAGCTGCGTGTACGCGGGTTCGAGCGACTTGCGCACGGAGAACGCCTTCAGCGCCTTCTGCTCGTCGCGGAACGCGGCCAGCTCCTTGCCCTTGAGCTTCGCCGCCTGCGCCGCGGTCGCGGCCCTGGCCGCGGCGACGCGCTTCTTCTCGGCGGCCTGCTCCGCGGGGCTCAGCCCGGCCGCCTGCTGCCCGTTCGCGCCCTCGGCGCCCTGCTCCGCCTTCTGCCCCTGGGCGCCCGCGGCGGGACGTGCCTTCGCGCCCGAGGAGCCGGTCGCGGAGGAGATGCGCTGCGCCGCGCCGGTGTCGACGTCGGCGACGTCCAGCTCGCCCGAGGCGAGCGCGGCGGGACGCGCGTCCATCGGCATGGCGCGCAGCACGATCGAGCTGAGCTTCGCCGGCTGCCCCCACCAGTGCGGGTTGCGCACGAGGGTGGTCTCCTTGCCCTTGCGGTCGACCGACTTGACCTGGAAGGGGCCCGCCGAGGCCGTCAGGGAGGCGCGCGCGCCGTCGTTGAAGTCGCCCGGGGTGGCGGTCACCTCCTTCGGGTACAGCGGCGTGAAGAGGGACTCCCAGTCCGCGTACGGCTTGCTGAAGGTGACCTTGACGTCCAGGTCGTCCTTGCCGCGCTGGATCTTCTCGATCCGGTCGTACCCTGCGTTGCGCGCCGTCCAGAAGGCCGAGTTGCGGCCGCGCAGCGCCTGCCACTGGGCCACGAAGTCGGGGGCGCCGATCTCCCTGCCGTTGCTCCAGACCGCGGCCTGGTTGAGCTTGTACTCGACGACCTGCTTCGGCTCGCGCTTGACGATCTTCGCGGACTCCAGGTAGTCCGGGTCGGCCCGCGGCTGCCCGTTCTTGTCGAGGGTGAACAGCGAGGGCAGCACGGCCCCCGCGATCGTGCCGGTGGTGGTGTCGGCGTCCGCCTGGAAGGCGTTGAGCGTCGCGGGCACGGAGTCGACGGCCCACTTCAGGGTGCCGCCCTGGGCGAGCGCGTCGCGGGCGGCCGGGGAGATGTCGACGGCCGCCGCCTTGCCGTTGTCGTGGTCCGCGCTGCACGCGGACAGGACCGGCAGGGCGAGGACACCAGTGGTCAGGAGAGCGACGGAGCGGAATGTCCGGGGGCATGTCCTCCCGGAGCACGTCCTCCCGCGCGGGGCGCCGACCTGGGACATGACTTGTACCCCTTCATCCTGGTTCATGGATTTTAGAGATGATCACACCTATGTCCGACCACTGAAGGGGCCGTGCGGGGCGGGAGGGGGCAGACACGTCGGGAGAGGCCCAGGAGGCCACTCGTGCGGCCCAGTCGGGGGGCCGGTCCCGCGTGCGCGGGGCTCCCGGCGCACGCGCTCTTCCCAAAAGGGGAGGTGGCACGGAACACTTTTTGCTGCGCAGAGAGCCGCCCGGGGCCGCATCCCCGGGGGACCCCGTACGCACACGGCGCGGAAGTGAGGGCACGGCCGATGTCCCTGCACGACGAACTGGCAGCCGTACGACGCAGCCTCGACGACCTGGTCCGCACGGTCGGACGGCTGGAGCAGAGCATCGCGCGTCTGCCCCGGGACCCGCTCGGGGTGCCCGCGGCGGACCGCGTCGACCTGGTGGCGGTCCCCGACACGCCGTACGACGGCGCGCTGTGGACGGACTCGGACGACGAGGGCCTCGGCGCGCGCTACCGCCGGGCGCCCTGAGGCCCGGGGCCCGTGACGCGGCAGGGCCCGCGGCCGCCGAAAGGGCGGGCGCGGGCCCCGGGCCGTGCGGGAGCGGTCAGCCGAGGAGCTTGATGATCGCGTCCGTGGTGTCGGTCTCGCCGAGGCGCGGGAAGATCCGCTCCACGGCGTTGCGGTGGGTCTCGGCGTCCATGTCGGTCACGGCGTCCGTCGCGACGGTGACGTGGTAGCCGTGCTCGTAGGCGGCGCGCGCGGTGTTCTCGACGCCGATGCTGGTGGCGATGCCGGTCAGGACGACCTGGGTGACGCCGCGGCGGCGCAGCTGGAGATCGAGGTCGGTGCCGTGGAAGGCGCCCCAGACCTGCTTGGTGACGACGATGTCGCCGTCCTGCCTGCCGAGCCCCTCGACCAGGTCGGCCCAGTCGGCGGGCGGCTGCCCGCCGCCGGAGCCGCCCTGCTCGGTGCGGCCGGGCGCGCCGCCCGTGACGCGCACGAGCACGACGGGCAGGCCCTTGGCGCGGAAGGCGGCGGCCAGCCGCGCTGACCGTTCCACCACCTCGTCGGCGGAGTGGACGGTGGGCAGGGAGACGATCCCCTTCTGGAGGTCGACGACGACCAGGGCGGTCTTCGGGTCGAGCGTGGTGGCGGTCATGTGCGGCTGTTCTCCTTGCGATGGGGCTGCGTCGGTGGTGTGGGGGGCTTGTGGCTCACGTCGTCCGGGTGCCGCGGCGCAGTGCCGGGTCCGTGAGGGTCACGGCGATCAGCAGCACCCCGAGGCCCGCCGAGACCGCGGCCATGAGGTGCAGGCCGCTGTCGGTGGCCCGCTGCCCGTAGGCGAGGGCGATCAGGCTGGAGGCCGCGACGGCGCCGATGTACTGGGCGGTGCGCTGGAGGCCGGCGGCCGAGCCGATGCTGTGCGCGGGCGAGTACGACTGGACCGCCGCCTGGTTGCTGGTGCCGATGAGGCCCTGCGGGACGCCGAAGCAGGCGCCCGCGACCAGCAGCACCACGAGCGGCGTGCCGCCGCCGACGAAGGCGAGCAGGCTCGCGCCGGCGAGCAGCAGGAGGGCGGCGAGGGTGAGCGGGCCGCGGATCCCCTTCGTACGGGCGCCGAGCAGCGAGCAGACGAGCGCGGCGAGGGACATCGGCAGCATCAGCAGGCCCGTCGTGCTCGACGAGTAGCCGCGGCCGTCCTCAAGCCACTGCGTGAAGCCGTACATCACGCAGTAGATGAGCAGGTAGCTGATGCCGTGCCGCAGGTACGTGCGGGCCAGCGCGCCGTTGGCGGCGAGCATCCGCAGGTCGATGAAGGGCTGCTTGGCGCGCAGCTGCCAGCGGGCGAGGACCAGCGAGGTGACGGCGAACGGCGCGAGGAGCCACCACACCGGGTGGCCGAGGTCGAGCAGGAAGAAGGCGAGGAGTGTCAGCGCGGTGGTGAACAGCCCGATGCCGAGCGGGTCGACGGACCGCCACACGGAGCTCTGCGCCCCGGCGGCCGGGTCGGCCGCGCGGGCCGCCGCGCGCTCGGCGCCCGTGCCGTCCTTCGGTACGAAGACCAGCGCGAGGACGAAGGCGGCGAGCGCCACGGGCAGGTTGACGGCGAAGATGCCGCGCCAGCCGAAGGCGCCGACGAGCAGGCCGCCGAGGGTCGGGCCGACCGCGGCGCTGCCGAGGCCCGCGAAGGACAGCCGGGCCAGTACGGGGCGGGGCGGGGTGCGGCCGACCCTGCGGCCCTCGTCGCGCAGCACGGACATGGCGGCCGGGTAGGCGGCCGAGGTGCCGATGCCGAGCAGCAGGCGCGAGACGAGCAGCCAGCCGAAGGACGGCGCGAGCGCGCCCACGAGCCCCGAGGCGAACACCACGACGAGGCCGCCGAGGAAGACGCGGCGCGGGCCGAGCGAGTCGGCGAGCTTGCCGAGCACGGGCTGGGCGACGGCGCTCGCGAGATAGAGGACGGAGATCAGCCAGGCCGTGTCGGCGGCGCCGACCCCGAAGTCGCGGCCGATCGACACGAGAGCCGTGGAGATCATGGTGGTGTTGAGCGGGTTGAGCAGCGACCCCATCAGCAGCGGCAGGGTCAGCCGCCCGGCGAAGCCCTTCCCCGCCGGGGCGCGGCCGACGGCCGCCCCTGCGGCCGTGCCCTCGGCGCCGTCAGCACTGTCGGCGCCGTCAGCACTGTCGGTGCTGTCAGCGCTGTCGGTGCTGTCAGCGCTGTCAGCGCTGTCGGCCCCGGTGTCGGGGGCCGTCCCGGGGCCGGTGGTCTCGCGGGTGCGCGATGTCGTGTCGTCCCCTCCGTCCGTGCGTGGGTGGCGCGTGTCGGTGGTGCTCACGTGGGCCGTGCTCACTTCTCGGTCAGGCGTCGCAGCAGGGCCGCAGCATCGGCCAGGGTGCGGCGCCCGTCCGCGTCGAGTTCTTCGGCGATCACCTTTGACAGCCAGGTCTGCTTGGCCGCGCGCACGCCTTCGAGGACGGCGCGGCCGTGGCCGGTGACCGACACGACGGACTGACGGCCGTCGGTCGGGTCGGGAGTGCGCTCGACGAGCCCCTGCTCCTCCAGCACGCCGAGCGTCAGGCGCATCGACTGCGGCTTGATGTGCTCGGCGCGGGCGAGGGCCGCCGTGGTGGCGGGGCCTTCGTCGTGGATCCGCACCAGGGCGGAGCGCTGGGACGCGGTGAGGCCGCCTGCGGGTGCCGTGTACCTCAGGCGCCGCGCCAGCAGCCCGGCGGCGGCGGCGATGTCCGCTGCCACCTGCTCGGACGTGGGTCCTCCCGACGGTTCGGCCATGTCTTCGAGGGTACGAACTCGACAGGCAGCCTTGCAAGTTTGCCTGCTGTTCCGTGCGTCACCGCGGCCCGCGCCGCGCGGCCCGGCGCCCACACGTAGGGCCCGGCGTGAGGTCCCCGCGTCAGGCGCGGGCTGTCGCGCCCCAGCCCGCGCGGTACGCCGCCCAGTCGCTCTCCGTGGCCGCGAAGTCGGCGTAGAGGGCGACGCCGAACCGCTCCCGGTGGGCGTCGCCGCGCCCCAGCGCGAGGCGCAGGCCGTGGATCGCGGCGGCCGGGGTCTCCGCGTACCCGTGGTGGCTCATGTCCTCCTCGCGGTAGAACGGCAGCCCCATCAGCAGGTCCGTGCCCGCAGGCACGGCGTCGAGGGCGAGCGAGGTCTGCTGGGCGACATAGCCGCCGTAGAGCGAGGCCAGCGGCATCGCCGTGTCGTACGACATGACGGCGATCTGGTCGACCCGGCGTGCGACCTGCTTGAGGTACGCCTGCGACCACCACTTGGGGTGGCCGGTCAGCGCCCCGGCCGCGGTGTGCAGCGCGGGCAGCGGGTCGATCTGCGCCGCGGCGGCCGAGAGCACCGCGCCGCGCCCCCTGGTCAGGGCGTGCAGCTCGTCGAGGAGCAGCAGGAAGTCGCGGTCGCCCGAGTGCAGGGGCTCCAGGTCGACGTGGACGCCGTCGAACCCGGCGTCGAGCACCTGCTGGGCCGAGCGCCGCACGGCCTCGCGGGTCGCGGCGCGTGCCAGCCGCAGGCCGTCGGGGCCCTCGCCTGCCAGCACGTCCCCGAGCCAGGCGTGCACCCGCACCCCCGGCAGGCTGCGGTGGACCGCGGCGATCAGCCACGCCGCGCGCGGGTGGCGGCCCGCCGGCAGCGTCCCGTCGTGTTCGAGCGGCCCCGCGTGGACGTACAGGTCGCGCACGCCTGTGCCCTCGATCCGCCGGGCGAGGGCGGCGAGGTCCCTGTCGTCCTTGCGCCCGTCGACCCAGGCGTGCCCCAGCCACACGGCGTCCCTGCCGCGGGTGCGGGTGCCGTCCTTGAGGTCGCCGGTGTAGGCGAGGCGCAGCGCGGCGCCCGCGGTGACGACGGGCAGGACCACCAGCACGGCGAGGGCGGCCGCGATCCCGCGCGGCAGCCGGCCGCGCCACATCCGTGCGACGGCGGCCCGCCGTCCGCGCGTACGTTCCGGCACCGCTGCCCCCTCCCCGAGGCGCGGCCCGAGGGGGCCGCGAAGGGGACTCAGCGTACGGGCGGTGCGCAGGGCACCGGCGGGACCTGCGGCAAACGTTGCGGGATCAGGACATGCGGGTCGGGACACGCGGGCCCCGGCGGGCCGCGGCACGGCGGCTTCGCGCGGTGTCACACGGCGCCCTGCGCCTGCGGTCGCGGCTCGCGGCTTCCTGCGCCTGCGGCTCTCGCGGCTCAGAACATGCTGAGGAGCTGCTCGACCGTCGGCTCGGTGGCGCTCGCGCTGCCCGGCAGGGCCAGCTCGAACCAGACGGTCTTGCCGCGCGGGGTGCGCCGCGATCCCCAGGCCGAGCTCAGCATGCCGACGAGCTGGAGGCCGCGCCCGCCCTCGTCGGTGTCGCGGGCACGGCGCCTGCGCGGCTGCACGAGGCCCGCGTCCCACACCTCGCACACCAGGGTCCGGTCGAGCAGCAGCCGGAGCCTGATCTCCCCCTCGCCGTAGCGCATCGCGTTGGTGACGAGCTCGCTCACCAGCAACTCGACGGTGTCCACGAGGGGTTCGAGGTCCCAGGCGACGAGCTGGGCCCGCGCGTACTCCCTGGCCCTGCCGACGGAGCGGGGCTCGCGCGGCAGCCGCCAGTCACCCACGGACTCGGCGGGCAGGCCCTGGATACGGGCCATCAGCAAAGCGATGTCGTCCTGGCCGTGGCCGGTCTCCAGGGTGGTGAGCACATGGTCGGCGACGTCTTCGAGGGGCTGCTCCGCGTGGCCGAGCGAGGCGCGGAACGCGGCGAGGCCCTCTTCGAGCGTCTGGTCACGGGACTCGACGAGGCCGTCGGTGTAGAGCGCGAGGAGCGAGTTCTCCGAGAGCTCGACCTCGACCTGCTCGAACGGCTCGCCGCCGACGCCGAGCGGCACGCCCGGCGGCACGTCCAGCAGGAGCGCCTTCTCGCCCGGTTCGACGACGACGGGCGGCGGGTGGCCCGCGTTGGCGAACGTACAGCGCCGGGTGACCGGGTCGTAGACCGCGTAGACGCAGGTGGCGAGGTAGACCTCGGCGAGGTCCGCGTCCGCGGCCCGGTGCGCGGTACGGGTCGCCTGCTGCCTGCCGTTGGGCGTGCCGAGGCCGTTCGCGATCTCGTCGAGGGCGCCGAGCACCTCGGCGGGCTCCAGGTCGAGCAGCGCCAGCGTCCTTACGGCCGTGCGCAGTTCGCCCATCGCGACGGCGGCGCGCAGCCCGCGGCCCATCACGTCGCCGACGACGAGCGCGGTCCTGTGGCCCGGCAGCTCGATGACGTCGAACCAGTCGCCGCCGACCTCGGTGGCCGCGTTGCCGGGGAGGTAGCGGCAGGCGATGTCGAGGCCCGCGGCCTCGGGGTCGCCCGGCGGCAGCAGGCTGCGCTGGAGGATCAGGGCCCGCTCGTGCTCGCGCCGGTAGAGGCGCGCGTTGTCGATGCAGACGGCCGCGCGCGCGGCGAGCTCCACGGCGAGCGCGCGGTCGCGGTCGCCGAACGGCTCGCTGCCCTTGGCGCGGGAGAACTGCACGAGTCCGACGACGGTGTCGTGCGCGACCATCGGCACGGCGAGCGTGGACTGGATGAGGCTGCCCGGCTCGCCCGGTATCGACCGCACGCGGGCGCTGCGCAGGGCGCCCGCGCTGTGCGAGCTGAAGGGGAAGCGGTGCACGGCGCCGACCTCGGGCGAGGTGTAGCCGTCGTGCAGCTCGCCGGGGCCGGAGAGCGGACCGTCGGAGACGGCGCTCGCGAACGCGACGCGGCGCAGCCGCGCCGTACCGCCGCCGGACTCCTCCGACGAGGCCCACCGGCCCGGCGGCGCCTCCTCGCCGGTCAGCAGCGACTGGTACAGGTCGACGGAGGCCGTGTCGCAGAAGTTGGGTACGGCGACGCCGAGGAGCTCCCGCGAGGTGGTCTCCAGGTCGAGGGAGTTGCCGATGCGGGCGCTCGCCTCGTTGAGCAGGGCGAGGTTGCGGCGGGCGCTCGCCGCCTCGCGCGCGGCGACATGGCGGTGGGTGATGTCCGTCGCGATGGCGGCGATGCCGAGCGTGCGGCCCGTGCCGCTGCCGACCCGGTAGAGGTTGAGCGACCAGTGGCGGCGCTCGGGCCCGCCGGTGCCGGGGCGGTCGCCGACGAGCTTGAACTCGGTGACCGGGTCGCCCGTGGTGAGGACGCGGCGCAGGGCCGCTTCGAGGCGCTCGGCCTCGCCGAGCTTGAGGTAGTCGTGCACGGTCCTGCCGCGGTGCTGGGACGGCCGGCCGCCGAACACGGTCGCGAAGCGCTGGTTGACCCGCTGCACCTCGAGATCCGTGCCGAAGAGGATAAAACCGAAAGGAGATTGACCGAAAATAGCCTGCGAAGAGGCAAGGTCGGTCTCGATCCGGCGCAGTGCGCGCACATCGACGGCGACGCACAGCGCGCCCCGCTCGCCCTGGTCCGTCTCACTCGGCATCACATAGACCTCGGCGAGGCCGTGCTGCCTGCCCTCCGGCCCGCCCGCGCCCGACGGCAGGACATAGGGGACCATGCCGGTCCACTCCTTGCCGTCCAGGATCTCGCTGAGTTTGCGGTAGCCCTTCGCGCGGAACTCGGGAGGTACGAAGACTTCGAGGGGGTCCTTGCCCCTGACCTCACGCGCCGCGAAGCCGAACAACTCGGCCGCGCGGCCGCTCCACTGGTCGATCAGGCCGTCGGCGCCGATCGAGAAGGAAGCCACCCTGATGTGCTCGTAGAGGGAGCCGGGCGGGCTGCTCTGCCACACGACGTCGTCACCCGTCGCCTCTGGCATCTCTGGTGTCTCGCTCACGCGACCGTCCCCTCCAGCTCACACACCGGACCGGCCCTGCCCCGCAGTATTCAGCACCGCGGGCCCGGCTGACACGGCGTTCACGATCACAGCACGGTCTCGTTCTCTCCGTACCTGCGCGAAACCCGCTGTGACCGTCGTCCCTTGTGACTTCTAACCATGGAGAGGCAGCTCGAACCACACGGTCTTACCTGTCTTCCCGCGCCGCGTGCCCCAGCGGCGGGCGGAACTCGCCACCAGCTGGAGCCCCCGCCCGCGCTCGTCCTCGGGGCCGGGGGCGCGCTGGACGATGGGCGCCTCCGGCCGCTGGTCCGAGATCTCCACGAGGAGCACCTCCTCCCGGTCCGGGAGCGTGCGCAGTTCGAGGCGCATGCCGATCGGGCCGGGCGCGTAGGTCAGCGAGTTGGTGACCAGCTCGCTGACCAGGAGCATCGCGGTGTCCTCGACACCGGGCGACAGCCGCCACGCGCGCAGGGTGTCCCGCACGTCGTGGCGGGCGACACGCACGGCTCCGGGTTCGGCGGGCAGGATCCACTCGGCGGACTCGTCCTCGGTGTCGATCAACCCGACCACTTCCCACAGCACGCGGCGCCCCCCGCTGTCTCGTTTGTTTCGGGGATCAAACTGCCCATACCCGAAAATAGCCCTGAACTACCGCGCAAAGCGGCGCAGGTCGGAGCGCTCTCCCCGGAACCACCGCAGAGAAGTCGCCACGCCCCCGCTATGCGTTATGCCCGCACGACGGTGCCATACGCGCGGGCACACCGCTGCGCGGGGGGCGCGGGGGGCGTCCGATGGGGGCGCGCGGAGGCGCGCCCGGGGAGCGGGTGCGCGCCACGGCCCGCGCCGCGGCGCGGCGGCCCGGCCGCCGCCGGGCATCGGCGCCCGGGTCCGGCCGAGGTACGGCCGTCGCGGGTCGTACGGCTCCCCCGCGCCGCCGTGCCCGGTCGGGGGGACCCGACGCACGGCCGGGCAGGGCTCAGGGGGTCAGTTCGGGGCCGAGCAGGGCGAGCACCGCGCGTACGGCGGGGCGGTCGGCCTCCAGCCAGTCGACCGGATCACGCGCCGGGCCCTGCCCGTCGGGCGCCGCCTCGGACGCCGTCACCCAGCGCAGGGCGTCGTGGTCCTGGAGCGGGCGCGGCTCGCCCGAGACGAGCCGTACGGTCCAGACCCGCAGCTCGTGGCCTCGGGGCAGCGGCCAGGCGCCCGGCACCCGGGCGACCGGCACGGTCTCGACGCCCAGCTCCTCGCGCAACTCCCTTACGAGGGCGTGCTCTTCGCGCTCGCCCGGCTCCACCTTGCCGCCGGGGAGCTCCCAGCCGCCCGCCAGTTCGGGAGGCGCGCTGCGGCGCGCCGCGAGCAGCCGCCCGCCCCCGTACACGGCGCCTGCGACCACCACGCGCGCCGTCTTCCGCTCCGTCATGCGCCGGAGCCTATGTCGGGTTCCGTTCCAACCGCTCGACGCTGTACACCGGCCCCTGCGCGTGCCCGTCGAGCGCCTCGGCGAGCCGCTGCGCCTCGTCCCGTGTCGCGTACCAGGCGACGCGGTAGCGGTTGCCGTTGTCGTCGTCCCGTATGACCTGCCAGGACAGCAGGGCGGTCCCCCCTTCGCTCACGCCCGCACCTCCGCGGCCGCCGTCGACCGCACCCGTGTGTCCGGACGCGCCGAGCATCCCCAGCAAACCCCTGTGCGCATATGCCAGAGCCTACGCCCGACCCTTACGCACCGGAGGCGGGAATACACGAAGAGGCAACTTCCGGCCAACAATGCACCGAAAAGAGCGGTCGCGTGACGGCCCCGCGCGCCCCTCGATCCGCCCCACGGTGCGCCCGGCGCGCGCCGGTATGCGCCCCGCGCACCGGCTCAGGGGCGGCGCGTCCCGGCGCCCCGAGGGGGCTACGGGCCGCCCGGGAGCGCGGTCAGCGCACGGAGAGGTGGTAGGCGATCCTGAAGCGGTCGGCGGGGACGACGACGTCCGCCGTCTCGACCGCGCGCCCCGACGCGTAGTACGTCCGCTGGAGCACCATCACCACATGCCCGGGCACCCCGCCGAGCGCGAGCAGCTCCTCGGCGAGCCCCGGGCGCGCGCCGACCTCTTCGAGGACGTTGTCCACGACGACGTCGATCGCGGCCATCCGCTCCACCACGCCGCAGCCGCCGAGCGGTCCCTCCTCCGGCAGCATGACGGGCGTGCGCCCGGTGAGCGCGAGGGGCTCCCAGGAGGTGGAGAGCATCATCGGCTCGCCCTCCGCCCTGAACACGTACCGCGTGCGCATCACGCGGTCGCCCGCGTCGATGCCGAGCCGGGCCGCGACCTCGGGCGAGGCGTCCTCCTGCTCGCTGCGCGACTCCCAGGTGCCGCACGCCCCCTCGTCCGCCTGCTCCTGCCTGAAGGGGTTCGAGCCTGCGGCCGGCCGGTAGCCGGAGCGCGCGATCCTGCGCGGCACCGGCCGCTCCCTGACGTACGTGCCCGATCCCGAGCGCCCCTCGACGAGCCCCTCGGCCATCAGCACCTTGCGGGCTTCGAGCGCCACGGTGTCCGAGACCCCGTACTCCTCGCGGATGCGGGCCTGGGACGGGAGCCTCGTGTGCGGCGGCAGCACCCCGTCGACGATCTTCTGCCGGAGATCGCTCGCGACGCGCAGATAGGCGGGCTGCTCACCGAACGCCACGGGCCACTCCCTCACGTTGACAGACAGCAACAGAGTGGCAACCCAGGGTTGATCATCGCAAGCATGGGCCATGGTTTCACCCGAAGTGATGAGATGTGTCCGCCCCACGCATACTCCCTATCCCGGCGCGCGGCACGCTCCCCCTGGTGAGCGCGGGGACGGCGGGACGGGGTCGCGGAGACGGCGGGACGGGGTACGGCATGACGGGTAGGGGCACGGACGTGCGCGGGCGGCAGGCGCCGGGCGACCGGGAGAAGGGCGGCAGGACATGGCGCGGGAGCAGACGGCGGCGGTGACCGGGGTGGCCGAGCTCACCGCGCGGTGGGCGCGGGGGCTCGACGCGGCACGCGACACGGTCTTCTCGGCGGCCGGCGCCTGGCCGCTGCTCGCGCTGCTCGCCGAGGCGGCGCAGGGGCCCGCGCGCCGCGAACTGGAGTCGGCGGTCGGCGCCCAGGCACCGGACGCGGCGGCGGCCGCACGCGCGCTGTTCGCCGAACTCCCGGGCGCCGCAGGGCTGAACGCGGCGCTCGGCCTGTGGACCGCGCGCTCGCTGCCGCTGCACGACGCCTGGCTCACGACCCTCCCCGAGGGCAGCCACGCCGCACTCACCGGGGACGCGGCGGCGGACCGCGCGGCCCTCGACGCCTGGGCCGCGCGCCAGACCGAGGGGCGCATCGACCGGATGCCGGTCGACGTCGGCCCCGGTGTCCCGCTGGTCCTGGCGAGCGCGCTGCGGCTGACGACGCGCTGGGAGCACCCGTTCACCGGCGGCCCTGCGCGGCCCGTGGCCGCGGGCCCCTGGGCGGGCCTGCCGCTCCCCCTCCTCACCCGCACCACCCCAGGGCTCGGCGACGCCGCGGTGGCGGACACCCGGCACGGCCCGCTGACGCTGCTGCGGGTGCGGGGCGACAACGGCATCGACGTGCACCTTCTGCTCGGCCCGCCCGGCGCAGGCCCCGGCGAGGTGCTCGGCGGTGCGGTGGCCGCGCTCGCGGGGCGGTGCGCGGTGACCTCCGCGGACGCGCTGCCGTACGGGCCACAGGCGGGGCCCGGCCTCGCCAAGGACGTGATCGAGTCGACGCGCCCCGCGCCCGGCCCGCTGCTCCGCGTCGACGTGCCGGCCTTCCGCCTCACGGCCCACCACGATCTGCTGCGCCGCGCCGAGGTGTTCGGCCTAGCCGCGGCGAGCGACGCCTCGCGCGGCCACTTCCCCGGCATCTCGCCCGCGCCGCTCGCCGTCGGCTCCGCCGCGCAGGCCGCGACGGCGGAGTTCGGCGCCGAGGGCTTCGAGGCGGCGGCCGTCACGGCGTTCGGCATGCGCGCGGGCGCCGCCGCCGCGGCGCCCAGCCGGGTCCCCCGCGTCACCGCCACCCTCGACCGCCCCTTCGGCTTCGCGGCCGTCCAGCGCGCGACCGGCCTCTGCCTGGTCACCGGCTGGGTGGCGAGGCCGCCGTCCGGCACGGACCGCGCCGAGGACTGACCTGCGGACGGAGCGGCTGTGCGCCCGGTGGCCGGCCGCACCCGGGCGCACGGACCGCCCGGGGGCCCGGGGGCCGTACCCGGCGCACGGAACCGCTGCGCGCCCGAGGCCCGGCCGCACCCAGCGCACGGACCGCCCGCGGGCCCCGGGACTCCGGGATCAGGAGCGGCCGCGGGGCCTGCCCCTGCGGTTGCCCTTGGGCGCCGCCCCCGAGCGGCGCTGAGGTGTGCGGCCGCCCGCCGCCGACTGCTTGCCGCGGGCGGCGGGCTTGCGCTCCGGCCTCTGCTTCTCGGCGGGCTGCGCCGCGGTCCTCGGCCTGCCGCGGCTGCTGTTGACCGTGCGGCCGCGGACGATGCCGATGAACTCCTCGACCAGGTCGGTCGTCGCGTCCTCCCGCCACGACAGGGCGACCCGGGAGGCCGGGGCGTCGGTGACGGGGCGGTAGGTGAGGTCCCTGCGGTGGTGCAGGCGGGCGAGCGACTGCGGTACGAGGAGCACGCCGATGCCCGCGGCCACCAGCTGGACCGCGTCGGCCGTCGTCGCGGGCCGCTCGACCGCCGGGCGTCCGGGCAGCCGCTCCCAGTCGAGGGTGTCGTCGAGCGGGTGCAGCACGATCTCGTCGGCCAGGTCCTCCGTGGTGACCTCGTCGGCCGCCGCGACGAGGTGGTCCTTGGGGACCACGACGACGGTCGTCTCGGTGTAGAGGGGGATCGCACTGAGGTCCGTACGGTCGACGGGCAGCCGCAGGAACCCGGCGTCTGCGCCCCGCTCGCGCAGGACGCCCGCCGCGTCGGCCGCGGGTACGCCGGTGAGGGTCAGCGGGACCTCGGGCAGGCGCTCGTTCCAGATCCGCACCCACTTGGCGGGCGTCACCCCGGGAACGTACGCGAGCCGGAAAGCGGGGGATACGTCCGAGCCGGTCACCGCCCCAGGTTAACCGGCCGTGGTCGGGCGGGGCGCCCGCGCTCGTTACGCTGGACGGCATGACGTCGCACAAGAGCACCCAGACCATGAAGCCCGCGACCGCGGCGAAGAAGCTGGGTGTGTACCTGGAGGCCACCCCCGCGGAGTTCCGTGAGGGCACCGTCTCGCGCAGCGAGCTGAACGCGCTCCAGGCCGACCCGCCCGAGTGGCTCAAGGAGCTGCGCCGCGACGGCCCGCACCCCCGCCCGGTCGTCGCGTCGAAGCTGAGCGTCTCCATCGCGGGCCTGGCGCGCGGCGGCGTCACCGAGCCCCTCACGACGGACCAGATCGAGGCGCTCAAGCAGGACGACCCCGAGTGGCTCAGGCGCGAGCGCGCCACCCAGGCCGAGGTACGCAAGGAGACCGCCCGCCTCAAGGAGCGCGCCCGCACCCGCACCGCGGACTCCGACGACACCTGACCCTCCTCCCGCGCGCCCGTGCCCGTGCCCGTGCCCGTCCGGGAGCCGATGTGCCCGGAATCGGCCGTACCAGGGCGAAAACCGGGCTGCGGCGACCGGGGGCCGCAGCGGGTTCCGCGCCGGCGTCTATGTTCGGCTCGGCCGGAACATTCGCCAAGGGGCGGTTTTCCGCCGCATTCACGGTCCGGCTCGCCGTCATGGCGCGTCAGGACGGAATGACGGGGCCGTACCGGAGGAAAACCGGCGGCCGGCCGCGGAGAAGCCTGGGAGAGGAATGCCATGAGCATACGGAGAACCCCCGTCTCGCTGCTGCTTGCCGGCGCTGTCGCGGTCGGGCTGCCGGTGGCGGTGTCGGGCACCGCCTCGGCCGCGAGTGTGCCGTCCGGCTGCTATGCGACCTCGTTCACCTCCTCGTCGGTGACCATCACCTGCAAACAGGGTCCAGGAGAGGTGCGCGTCGCGGTGCTGTGCCAGGACGGCATCACCGGGAACACCGAGACGTCCTACGGGCCGTGGGTGGCGTGGAACAAGAAGTCCACCGGCTCCTGCGGTTCGCCGCAGCGCTATGTGGCGGTGTCCTGGAACTACCAGACCCGAGCCTGAGCCCGCCTCCCGTCTGCGGTGTCACCGCCACCCCGCGCGGGGCCAACGGGGTTGCCGCCACCCGTACTTGCCGTCCTGTCCGGCCACGGAGGCGGTCCTGTGCGATCGCCCGGGCGCGGCTAGCATGCGCGGGGCGCGGGACGTTCCGCCTGCGCCGGTGTGTCGAGCGAGGGGGCAGCCTGTGAACGCACTCGATCCCGCCGCCGAGGGGGCGGGGCCAGGCGCCCAGGACCCGGCGGACGAGCACCGGGCGGGGGTGGCGGCGGTCGCGGGCCTCTTCCGGTCCGTGCTCGACGGGCTGCGCGGCCTCGACCTCGGCGACATCCCGCCCGCCGCCGCCTACCGGGCCGTGGAAGGAGGCGACGATGCAGCCGTATGAGCTGAGCCTCACCGACGCCTCGCGGGCCGTAGAGCGCCGCGAACTCTCGCCCGTGGAGCTGGCGGAGTCCGTGCTCGGCCGCATCGCGGCCGTCGACGCGCGGCTCTGCGCCTATGTGACCGTCACGGCGGACGCGGCGCTGCGCTCGGCCAGGCAGGCCGGGAGCGAGATCGCGGCCGGCCGGTGGCGCGGTCCGCTGCACGGCGTCCCCATGGCGCTCAAGGACATGATCGACGCGGCGGGCGTGCCGACCACGGCGAGCTCCCGGGTACGGGAGGGCCATGTCGCGAAGCAGGACAGCGCGGTGGCGGCCCGCCTGGCCGAGGCGGGCGCCGTGCTGCTCGGCAAGACCCACACGCACGAGTTCGCCTACGGCCTGATCACGCCGCAGACGCACAACGCCTGGGACCCCGGGCGCGTCGCGGGCGGGTCGAGCGGCGGTTCCGCGGTGGCCGTCGCCGCGGGCGCCGCCACGTTCGCGCTGGGCACGGACACGGGCGGGTCGATCCGCGTGCCCGCGGCGTTCAACGGCATGGTGGGGTTGAAACCGACGTACGGCCTCGTCCCCCGCCACGGTGTGACGTCGCTGTCCTGGTCGCTCGACCACGTGGGGCCGATCACCCGCACCGTGCGGGACGCGGCCCTCGTACTCGCCGCCGTCGCGGGACACGACCCACGCGACCCGGCCAGCCTTGCAACGCCCCTGCCGGACCTGCGACTTGAAGACAGCGCCGCCGACCTGAAGGGCGTAAGGGTCGGCGTGCCGGGGACGTACTACTTCGAGCACGTCTCCGCCGAGGTGGAGACCGCGGTGCGCGCGGCCGTCGAGCGGCTCGGCGCGCTGGGCGCCGAACTGGTCGACGTCGACATCCCCATGGCGCGGCACGTCCAGGCCGTGGAGTGGGGGCTGATGGTGCCGGAGGCCACGGCGTACCACGAGGAGACCCTCGGCTCGACGCCCGAGCTGTACACGCCCGAGGTCCGGGTCGTGCTGGAGGCCGGCGCGCTGGTCCCCGCCGTCGACTACCTGCGGGCGCAGCGGGCCAGGACGCTGATACGGGAGGCATGGGCCGAACTGTTCCGCCGGGTCGACGTGATCGCCGCGCCGACCGTGGCCGTGACGGCCGTCCCCGCGGACCGGCAGACCGTTCAGTGGCCCGACGGCACGGTCGAGCCCGTCGCCGACGGCTGCCTGCGGCTGTCCGCCCCGGCCAATGTCACCGGCGTGCCCGCCGTCAGTGTCCCCGCCGGCTACGGCGAGGGCGGCATGCCGATCGGGATGCAACTGCTGGGACGCCCACTGGACGAGGCGACCCTGCTGCGCGTGGCCAGGGCACACGAACTGGCCGACGGCCAGGAGGGCCGGCTCGCACCCGTCGCGGCGTGAGGGCGCGGGCCGCGGAGTGCGCTGGTGGCCCCGGGGCGGACGGCCCCGGCGGTCATGCCGCGTCCTGCGGCCCAGCGAGCTCCGGCCACCGACTCGCCGTGCGCCGTGCGCCAGGCCATGTCCCGCATCAGCCGAGTGCGGGCGAGGGCGGCACGACGGCCTCCAGCCGGCCCCAGGCCCGGCCTGACACAACGTCGGCCTCCTGGCGGCAGGCGGTCGTGCGCCTCGGCACTGAGGCCGTTCAAGAGTTCGGTGGGCAGCCATGCCTCTGGGTCCAGCGGAGTCGGCGCGTGGAGGCAGGCGAGGTGCCCGTCCGTCCGAAAGTCCGAAACGCCATTTCGTGCCGCAGGCTCTCGGCCGTCGGCCTGGCAGGGCCTGCGGGGCCTTCATCCGGATCTCCGACCCGGACGACATCCGCACCGTCCAGCTATGCCCTCAGACGACCAGCCCGCGGGGGGCCCAAAGATCGTCCGAGGCAAACAGAGCGCCGGCGCATCAAGAGCCAGGATGGCCCCGCGTAGGGGCGGCGGCATGGATGTCGGGGATACTGACGCCATCGTTCCGGCGTCTGTTGCAGCCGACCACCCCAGCCACCAACAAGGATTGCTGAAAGAGCATGTCCGGGGCCGAACCACTTGCGGGAATACAGGCCCATCCGTGCCGACCCCACCCTTCCCAACCTGTCGGACGGCGGCGCCAAGGCCCTCGACGTAAACAACCCCCGTCCGCACCCTGAAGCCGCAACACTCAAAGAGCTCAACGAATCATCCAGTATGCCCGACTTAATCCACTTTGACATATAGGATATAGATTAAGTTCGAGAATTTGTTCGACATTGATCCTCCAGTAACAAGTCAACCGACGCGATCATGTACCACACAAGCTTGCCTTCGACAGGAAAGTAGCTTGTGCCGCCCTAGTGCTTTCCACCAGCGGCTCCACGTACCATGCGGCGCATGGCAGCTGACAACTCGTTCCCATACACGCCGACCCCCGGGAAGCTTGAAGAATTCCTGGAAAAGCTTCAGGGCATCGGCGTACCGGCGAGGATCGACCAGCAGTACCTTGGCTCGGTAGGGTTCGCGTCATCGAACAGTCGGCCATTCATCCCGCTAATGAAGAAGATCGGGCTGTTGGACGGCTCCAGTAAGCCAACCGAGCTCTACACCAAGGGCCTCCGCGGCGGGGAGAGCGGTCGCGCCCTGCTCGCGGCAGGTATCCGTGCCGGGTACGACAACGTGTTCCAGACCTACAGCGACGCATACGACCGGTCTGACGCCGACCTGGAGACCTTCTTCAGGAGTCACTCAGTTTTGGATGACAAGAAGGTGGGACTCGCGGTCAAGACTTTCAAGACCGTGTGCAAGTTTGGCAACTTCCACCCGGTCGCCGGTGCAGCAGGCAATGAAGACGAAGGCGGCAAGGGTGATACCGACGAGCAGGCCGAGTTGGCAAAGGGGCGCCGCAAACGCGAGCAAGGCAACAACACGTCCGGCTCGGTGGTCATCAACGTGAACATCGCACTCTCCATCGATGCGACCAGTGACGCCACTGTCTACGACGCGTTCTTCGCGGCAATGGCGAAGCACCTCAAGGGTCTGACGGATGGCGGCGCCTAGGACTCCGCGCGAGGTCGCCAACTGGGCGGCCAATGCGCAGGACGAACTGCGTAGGCTCCTCGCCAAGCGGGAGACCTCTACGTATCGCGTGATGACGGTAACCGAATCCTATGACAAGCTGATGAACCTCAACATCAAGCAGGATAAGCTTTTTCGCGAGGCACTTCAGTGCGTAGAGCATGGGCTCTATCGATCTGCCCACGTCACGTCATTCGCCGCACTGATAGATTTCATCCACGAGTGGATCGCGAACGACGCCTCCCGTCTCTCGGCGATCCAAACCAACTATCCCACATGGAACATCAAGCAGGCTTCGGACTTTCGCGATCAGAAGGATCACAGCCTCTTCGAAGTGATGAAGAAACAGGCCTTCATCACCAACGGAATGATGAAGGCCCTACAGGGGCTGCTGGCCAAGCGGAACGAGTGCGCACATCCGGACGACTACGAGCCGGGCATAAACGACACACTTGGTTACCTCGACGAAATGATGAAGCGGATTGGGACGCTACAGAAATAGTAAATAAAGCTGGGCAGGCAGTAGGCCCATCGCCTGGCTGACATCCCTGTAGAAGCTGGCGCTGCCTGAATTTCCCCCTCAGGCTCCGACATTTCCGTCGCACGTTACTGTGAGGCACAGTCGCTGGTGACGTGGGTCCTCGCCTGGTACGGCGCGATGTAGCCAACGGTCGAGTGGATCCGCTCCCGGTCGCAATGTTCCGCGATCCGCCGGAACATTCCTGCCGAGCCTGCGCCCGGTCCCCCATACCATGCCTATCTCGACTTTCAGGAGGGCGAAGGAGTTCTCCTTAGCGGCGGCATCGAAGCACGAACCGGCATGGCCAACGCTTCGCCGGATATCCAACTCAACCAAGACTCTGCGAAATTCGCGAGAGGCACTTTGCGATCCGCAGTCGACATGGAAAATCGCGTTGCCTGCCGCGCGGCCGCCCGCATAGACCACCCGGATCGCCTCTGCGACGAGTTCCGCGCGCATGTTGGGCGGCTATCGACCAGCCCACGGCCTCCGGTGCACACAGACCGATCAGCGTCGCCGGATGCAGCCACCCCTCGGCCGTCGGCAGACGGGTGATGTCGTCAACGAATTTCAGGTTCACGCCCGGCGTCGGCACGGTAAAGTCCCGCCGGACGAGATTCGGAGCCGGCGGTACCGTACGGTGCTGCTGGGTCATCGACCGCGATTTCCGTCACAGACGCTTGGTTCCCTTCCCATCATTGGTCATACCGGCATCCTCCGCCGCCTGGATGCGAGCCCTGTCGTCGCAAACCCACCTTCGCAGGATCTACAGACGAATGCCCATACTGCGGGTGATATTCGGTGAGGGAGCGGCTCGAGGAGGACCGCACCCGATCCGCAGCGCCTGTCTTGAACTCTCCGGGACAGTTCTTCCGTTTTGCCACCATGGATCGCTTTCCTTGGATGACGAAAAATCCAGCGCCCAGGCATCGGAATCTTGGCGGGCGACTCCACCTACTGAAAGAGCCCTCGATCAACCCGGAAGCCGCCATCAGAGGCGAACTTAGCGCTCTCATAGTTTGAACCCGTAGCGTGAACCGCTCCGGGGGCAGGCCGGCGCCTCCATCAGACCCGGCGATCACGAACTTCAGAACAGGCAAAAGGGCTCACCTTCCCAGGCAAGCCCTTTGAGAAAAGTGGATTAAATTTCAGTTACACATTGAACCGAAACTCTACCACGTCGCCGTCCTGCATGGTGTATTCCTTGCCCTCCATGCGGGCCTTGCCGGCTGCGCGGGCCTCGGCTACCGAGCCGGTGGCCAGGAGGTCCTCGTAGGAGATGACCTCGGCCTTGATGAAGCCCTTCTGGAAGTCGGTGTGGATCACGCCGGCGGCCTCGGGGGCCGTGGCGCCCTTCTTGATGGTCCAGGCGCGGGACTCCTTGGGGCCTGCCGTGAGGTAGGTCTGGAGGCCGAGGGTGCGGAAGCCCACGTGGGCGAGGGTGGCGAGGCCGGGCTCCTGCTGGCCGACGGACTGGAGGAGTTCGAGGGCCTCGTCGTCGTCGAGCTCGGCGAGGTCCGCCTCCAGCTTGGCGTTGAGGAAGATCGCCTCGGCGGGCGCGACGAGGGCGCGCTGCTCGGCCTTGAAGGCGTCGTCCGTGAGCTCCTCCTCGTCCACGTTGAAGACGTAGAGGAAGGGCTTGGTCGTCAGCAGGTGCAGGTCGTGGAGCGGCTCGGCGCGCTCGGTGCCCTGGGCGATGCCGGCGGCGAAGAGGGTCTGGCCGGACTCCAGGATCGACTGGGCCTCCTCGACCGCGGCGACCTTCGGCTGGATGTCCTTCTTGATCCGCGACTCCTTCTGGAGGCGGGGCAGGACCTTCTCGATGGTCTGGAGGTCCGCGAGGATCAGCTCGGTGTTGATGGTCTCGATGTCGTCCTCGGGCGAGACCTTGCCGTCGACGTGGACGACGTTCTCGTCCTTGAAGGCGCGGATGACCTGGCAGATCGCGTCGGACTCGCGGATGTTCGCGAGGAACTTGTTGCCGAGGCCCTCACCCTCGGAGGCGCCGCGCACGATGCCCGCGATGTCGACGAAGTCGACGGTGGCGGGGAGGGTGCGCTGGGAGCCGAACAGCTCGGCGAGCTTGTCGAGGCGCGGGTCCGGCACCCCGACGACGCCGACGTTGGGCTCGATCGTGGCGAACGGGTAGTTGGCCGCCAGCACGTCGTTCTTGGTCAGGGCGTTGAACAGGGTCGACTTGCCGACATTCGGCAGACCGACGATTCCGATCGTGAGCGACACGGTGGCGACTTCCGGTGGGTGCGGGTGGATGGAGGGCGTGTTCGGGGGCACGGGTGGGGGATGGGGATGTCGGCTTGCAATTCTACGGGCGGACGCGGCGATCCCGGGCCACAGGGGCACCGGGAGGCCGCAGGGCAGGGGGCGCGCTCGGTCACGGGGCCGCGGGAGCGTGCGGCCGCCGGGCAGCGGGAGCGTCCTGGCGCATCGGGCGGGGCGCTCGAACGCAGCGCCAAGGTCGGCCAAAGGGCGTGTCCTGTGCCCGTTTCCTCACCCTCAGGGACCTACGTTGGTGCGGTGGACCAGTACAGGACACGTCAACCTCAGCGCCGTACCTCCTCCTCCGTGCCGCGCGGTGCCCTGGCCCAGCCTGCGGGCGGCTACCGCACGCCCGTCTCGCGTGGTGCCTCCGCGCCCTCGGGGCGGGTGCCGCCCGTCGCCGCCGCGCTCCGCGCGCTGCCGAACCCGCGCCTGACCGGCCTCGGCACGGGGCTGTTCGCGACGGTCTCCATGGTCTTCCTCGGCTTCGTGGACAGCTTCCTCTTCGGCAGCTCGCCCGCGTTCTTCGGCGCGATGTTCCTGCCGGTCAGCGCCGCGACGGCGCTGTGGGTGCGCACCGCCGACCTGGTCACCGCGCCGATCGCGGTGCCGATCGCGTTCGCCCTGGGGACGGTGCCCGTCTCCGGCGGCACCGGCGGGTTCGCCGCGCAGGCGATGGCCGTCGTCACGTCGCTCGCGATGCACGCGGGGTGGCTGTACGGCGGGACGCTGATCGCGGGCGTCATCGCGACCGTGCGCAAGATCCGGCAGATGGGGCGGCGGCAGTCGGAGCGTGACGCCGCGGCGCGCGCGGCGGAGTCCGCGCGGTCCGGCGCCGCGGTGCGCGCCGCCGTACGGGCCCCGCGGCGCGGCTGAGTCCGTACGTCCGTATGCGTACGGACGTACGGACGTACGCGTACGGGCGGGGGGGCGGCCGCGCCGCGCCCCCTGCCCCTACGGGCTACTGGCGCGCCGCCGTCATCGCGGCGCCGACGATCCCCGCGTTGTTCTGGAGCTGTGCGGGGACGATCTCCGCCCTGATGCCCTCGATGTGCGGCAGGAACTTCTCGGCCTTGCGGCTCACGCCGCCACCGATGATGAACAGCTCGGGCGAGAACAGCATCTCCAGGTGGGCCAGGTACTTCTGCACGCGGTGGCGCGCCCAGTGGCTCCAGCTGAGGTCCTCGTCCTCCTTGGCCTTGGACGACGCGCGCTTCTCCGCGTCGTGGCCGTGCAGCTCGACATGGCCGAGCTCGGTGTTGGGTACGAGGACGCCGCCGCTGAAGAGGGCGCTGCCGATGCCCGTGCCGAACGTCAGCAGCATCACGACGCCCTTGCGGCCGCGGCCCGCGCCGAACTCCATCTCCGCGACCCCGGCGGCGTCGCCGTCGTTCATGACGGTGACCGGCATGCCGAGGCGGTCGCCGATCAGGCCGCCCGCGTCGACGTCGACCCACGACTTGTCGACATTGGCCGCGGTCCTGATGACCGATCCCGTGACCACGCCGGGGAAGGTGACCCCGATCGGGCCCGACCAGTCGAAGTGCCGTACGACCTCCACGACGCCTTCGAGCACGCCGTCCGGCGTCGCGGGATGCGGGGTCAGTACTTTGTGCCGGGGCTCCGCCAGGTCGCCGCGGTCCAGGTCGACGGGTGCGCCCTTGATGCCAGAGCCGCCGATGTCCACTCCGAAGACGTTCATGAACACCACGTTAAGGCCCGGCACCTGGCCGCACGGCAGGACCGCGGGATTCCCGCAGGGCGCGGGGCGGCGAGCACCCGCGGCCCCTTCGCCCGGCGCCCCGCGGCCCCGTCATCGAGCACCCGCGGCCCCGCAGCCCGGGGCGTCCCGCGGTGCCGTCAGGAAGCGCCGAGCTCCGCCCGCAGGTCCCTGCGCAGCTCCTTCGGCAGGGAGAAGGTGATCGACTCCTCGGCCGCCTTCACGATCTCCACGTCCTCGAACCCGCGCTCCGACAGCCACGCGAGGACACCCTCGACGAGCACGTCGGGCACGGAGGCGCCCGAGGTGAGGCCGACCGTCGTGACCCCGTCGAGCCACGCCTCCTCGATCTCCTCCGCGCCGTCCACGAGGTGCGCGGTGCGCGCGCCTGCGCCGAGGGCGACCTCGACGAGGCGTACCGAGTTGGAAGAGTTCTTCGAGCCGACGACGATGACCAGGTCCGCGGCCGCGCCCATCTGCTTGACCGCGATCTGGCGGTTCTGCGTCGCGTAGCA
This sequence comes from Streptomyces sp. NPDC047002, assembly GCF_040704505.1. NCBI lineage: Bacteria > Bacillati > Actinomycetota > Actinomycetes > Kitasatosporales > Streptomycetaceae > Streptomyces > Streptomyces sp. NPDC047002. The sequence goes on along the minus strand of NZ_JBEYWC010000007.1, from coordinate 158,774 downwards.
GATGTCGTCGCTCGGCGGCGAGACCAGCGCGGGGAACTTCTCCTTCAGCCGGTCGACCGTCTCCATGGTCTCGTCCACGGAGAGCGTGGTCTGCGACAGCCAGACGATCTTCGACTCGTCGCGCACCTCGACGTCGGCGACGTCGTCGGGGCCGTCCACGATCGTGATGTGCTCCGGCGCCTCGCCCGAGGTCCCGATGACCTCCTCGTGGCCCTCGTGGCCGATCAGGAGGATGTCGTAGTCCTCCTTCGCGTACCGCACGGCCTCGCGGTGCACCTTGGTGACGAGGGGGCAGGTCGCGTCGATCGTCGCGAGGTTGCGGGCCGCGGCCTCCTCGTGCACGACGGGGGCGACGCCGTGCGCGGAGAACATGACGATCGAGCCCTCGGGGACCTCGGCCGTCTCCTCGACGAAGATGGCGCCCTTCTTCTCCAGGGTTTTCACCACGTACTTGTTGTGGACGATCTCGTGGCGGACGTAGATCGGGGCGCCGTACTGCTCCAGGGCCTTCTCCACGGCGATCACGGCGCGGTCCACGCCCGCGCAGTACCCGCGGGGGGAGGCGAGCAGGACGCGCTTTCCTGCGGACGGCGCGGGCTGGTCGGGCGTTGCAGTCATGCGGCCCATCGTACGGGGGATGCGGGCGCGCGCGGGAGCGCCGCCCGCCCCCGGTGTCGGGGCCCTGCGGCGTGCGGCGCCGCGGTGTCGGAGGCGGCCGTTACGCTCGCGGACATGGCACTGACGACTTCCCCGGAGGCACCGCTGCCCGTCGGCGAGGTGTCGCGGCTCATCGGCGGGTGGATCGACCGGCTCGGCGCCGTCTGGGTGGAGGGGCAGATCACCCAGCTCTCCCGCAGGCCGGGTGCCGGGGTGGTCTTCCTGACGCTGCGCGACCCGTCGTACGACATCTCGGTGGGCGTGACGTGCTACCGCCAGGTGTTCGACGCCGTGGCCGACGTGGTGTCGGAGGGGGCGCGCGTGCTGGTGCACGCGAAGCCCGAGTGGTATGCGCCGCGCGGCCAGCTGTCGCTGCGCGCCGCGGAGATCCGGCCCGTCGGCATGGGCGAGCTGCTCGTCAGGCTCGAACAGCTGCGGAAGTCGCTGGCGGCCGAGGGGCTTTTCGCGGCGGAGCGCAAGCGGCCGCTGCCGTTCCTGCCGCAGCTGATCGGGCTGGTGTGCGGGCGGGCTTCTGCGGCCGAGCGCGACGTGCTGGAGAACGCGCGGCGCCGGTGGCCCGCGGTCCGCTTCGAGGTGCGCAACACGGCCGTGCAGGGGGTGAACGCGGTCGCGCAGGTCGCGGAGGCCGTGCGGGAGCTCGACGCGCTGGACGAGGTGGACGTCATCGTGGTGGCGCGCGGCGGCGGCAGCGTGGAGGACCTGCTGCCGTTCTCGGACGAGCAGCTGATCAGGACGGTCGCCGCGTGCCGTACGCCGGTGGTGTCGGCGATCGGGCACGAGCCGGACTCGCCGCTGCTCGACCTCGTCGCCGACGTGCGCGCCTCGACGCCGACGGACGCGGCGAAGCGGGTCGTGCCGGACGTCGGCGAGGAGCTCGACCGGGTGCGCGTCCTGCGGGAGCGTGCGCTGCGCACCGTGCGGGCGCTGGTGGAGCGCGAGGAGCGGGGGCTCGCGCACGCGCTGGCCCGGCCGGTGATGGAGCGGCCGCAGCGGATGGTGGACGAGCGGGACGCGGAGGTCACCGCCCTCGCCGACCGGGGCCGCCGGGTGCTGCGGCACCTCCTGGACCGCGCGGACTCCGAGCTGTCGCACACGCTCGCCCGTGTGGTGGCGCTCTCCCCCGCGGCGACGCTCGGCCGCGGCTACGCGGTCCTGCAGCGCGAGGACGGCGCGGTGGTCCGCTCCCCGCGGCAGGTCACCGCGGGCGAAGTGCTCCGCGCCCGGGTGGCGGAGGGCGAGTTCCCCGTACGCCCGGACTGACCCCGCGACGCCTGCGCGGCGGCGGGGCGTGGGGGCGGACGGCCTGCGGCGCCGCCGACCGGGTGCGCCGTGCCCGCGCGGGGCCGGCCGTCGTCGGCTCGGGACGTGGCGCCTGCCCCGGGGCGTACGGGCGCGATACGGCGACGCGTCGCGGACAGGCGTCGCGGCCCGGGGCGGGCCCGGGTCAGTCCTCGGCGGGGGTGTCGGTGGCCAGGGCGGCGTCCAGGCGCTCGCGGGCGCCGTCCAGCCAGCGGCGGCAGACCTTGGCCAGCTCCTCGCCGCGCTCCCAGAGGGCCAGCGACTCCTCAAGGCTCGTGCCGCCCGCCTCCAGCTTGCGCACGACCTCGATCAGCTCGTCCCGCGCCTGCTCGTAGCCGAGCGCACTCGTGGGCTGCGCGACTTCCTCACCGGTCTCCGTCTTGGCCATGCCCCCACCTTAGGGTCGGGCGCCGACAGTCAGCCCTTCGTCCCCGCGAAGTCCAGCGCGGCGGCCATGGCGGTGAGGTCCTGCCGCGACGCGGTGCCCGTCACGACGGTCGTGGCGCCGCCCTCGGTGCTGACGAGCGCGTCGTAGTGGCCGCCGGTCCAGCGCTGCCAGCTCCGGCCCGCGATCTCCTGGGTCCTGCCGGTGTCCCTGGCGTTCTGGCTGACGTCGGTCACATAGCCCTTCGCGGGCGAGGTCGACTGCTCGACCGCCACGTACTCGCCGTGCGGGTCGAGGAAGCCGAGGTGCCAGGCGTGGCCGTCGCTCCCGTCGTACGTGACGGACGTGGGCTTCCACGTCTTCGGCAGGCCGGTCGGCGCGGCGACCTGGTAGGGGGCGGCGCGGCGTGCGGTGAGGAGTTCGACGCGGTAGTCGACGCGCTTGACCGCGCTGCCGCCCTTGTCGTCGTGCGGGATGAAGAGGGTGTAGATCACGGCCACAGCGGCGCCGATGACGAGGAGCGAGAGGATCATGCCCCGCACGGTCCTGTTGCGCTGCCGCGAACCGCCACCGCCGGCGGCAGGCGCGGCCGTTCCCTGCGCCGCCCCGCCCGCGGTACCCGCGGTCGCGCCCGCCGCAGCGGCGCCGCGGGCCCCGCCCGTACCGGCTGCGGCACTCGCGGCCGCACCCGCCTCCGGGCCGCCCGCGCTCCGGTCCGTACCGGCTGCGGCGCCGCCGGTCGGGCCCGTACCGCCGGCAGGGCCGGTGCCGGAGCCCCGTCCGCCCGCGGCCGATCCCCCGGTTTCCGGGGCGCCCGCGGCCGATCCACCCGTGCCCGGGGCCGTCGCGTTCGGGGCTACCGCGGCCGATCCGCCCGCGCCCGGGGCCGCCGCGTCCGATCCACCCGCGTGCGGGGCGGCCGCACTCGGGCCCGCGCCGGACGCGGTCCCGTCACCCGCCGCCGGGCGGGCCGCCGCCGCGCCGGACGCCGCCCGGTCGCCCGTCGCCGGGCCGCCCGCGGGGGTGGGGGACGCGGGGCCGCCTGTCCCGGGTGCGCCCGCAGGGGCCTGAGCGGTGGCCGCCGCTTGGGAGGGTCCCGCGCCGGGGGCGCCCGCCTCCGGTGCCGCCGTGTCCGCCGTGCTCGCGCCGTGCTGTTCTTCGCCTGCCACGCCCCATATGGTCGCACCCGTACCGCGCGCTCATCCGTGGGGCCCACTGCTCAATCTGGCGTACTACCGATAGAGTCGGATCATCCGCTCTCCGTACAGGGCGGGCAGGGCCGTCACCCCGATCCGCCGACCGGCACAGCGGAGCCGGCAGGTTCCGCAGAGCAGCAAGAAAGGTGCGCGCTCCGATGACAGACCATCACCTGCCGCCGCCGCTCGACGTGGCGCCCGAGGCGCCCGACCGCAACCTCGCCCTCGAACTCGTGCGCGTCACCGAGGCGGCCGCGATGGCCGCGGGGCGCTGGGTGGGCCGCGGGGACAAGAACGGCGCGGACGGCGCGGCCGTCAATGCCATGCGGACCCTGGTCTCCACCGTCTCGATGAACGGCGTCGTGGTGATCGGCGAGGGCGAGAAGGACGAAGCGCCCATGCTGTTCAACGGCGAGCACATCGGCGACGGCACCGGGCCCGAGGTCGACATCGCGGTGGACCCGATCGACGGGACCACGCTCAACGCGAAGGGCATGCCCAACGCGATCGCCGTGCTCGCCGCGGCCGACCGGGGCACGATGTTCGACCCGTCGGCGGTCTTCTACATGGACAAGCTGGTGACCGGCCCCGAGGCCGCGGACTTCGTGGACATCAACGCCCCGGTGTCCGTGAACATCCGCCGGGTCGCGCGCGCCAAGCACTCCTCGCCCGACGACGTCACCGTCGTCGTGCTCGACCGGCCGCGGCACGACGGCATCGTCAAGGAGATCCGCGAGACGGGCGCGCGGATCAAGTTCATCTCGGACGGCGACGTGGCCGGCTCGATCATGGCCGTGCGCGAGGGTACGGGCGTCGACCTGCTCATGGGCATCGGCGGCACACCCGAGGGCATCATCACGGCCTGCGCGATGAAGTGTCTGGGCGGCGTCATCCAGGGCAAGCTGTGGCCGAAGGACGACGAGGAGCGGCGGCGCGCGCTCGACGCGGGCCACGACCTGGACCGGGTGCTGACCACGGACGACCTCGTCGGCGGCGAGAACGTGTTCTTCGTGGCGACCGGCATCACCGACGGCGAGCTGCTGCGCGGGGTGCGCTACCGCTCGGAGACCGCGACCACCCAGTCGCTGGTGATGCGCTCGAAGTCCGGCACGATCCGGCAGATCGACTCCACCCACCGGCTCTCGAAGCTGCGCGCGTACAGCGCCATCGACTTCGACCGCGCCAAGTAGCGCGCGCCGGCCGGGAGTCGGCGCGCGGCACCGAGCCACTGCGGTGACATGCGAGAGGTGCCCCCGTGTGCGGCGGGGGCACCTCCCGTACCCGCGAAGAGTGCGGCCGGGCTCAGCCGGCCGCGGCTATGCGGCCCGACGAGGCGGCGCTCGTCGCCGCCTTGCGCAGCTCCACCTCGCGCCTCCTGCGGCGGGCGAGGACCACGCGGCGCTCGGCCGCGGTGAGACCGCCCCAGACGCCGTACGGCTCGGGCTGGACCAGTGCGTGCTCCCGGCACTCCACCATCACAGGGCAGCGGGCGCAGACCCGCTTCGCGGCCTCCTCACGCGACAGCCTGGCGGCCGTCGGCTCCTTGGAGGGGGCGAAGAACAGTCCGGCCTCGTCCCGACGGCACACAGCCTCCGAGTGCCACGGGCCCGCCTGATCCTCGCGCCTCGGGGTGTGCTGGGGCAAAGCGGCGGCGACCTGTAGTGGCTTCTGCGGCAGATGCAGCACGGTCTACTCCTGACGACGGCTTCGCGAGCGAGAGACGATGCAGGGGTCCCTACCCGCTGTACGCACGCCTATGCACTGCGTGGCCCGCCGTTCGCACCGCCGAACACCGTCCGGAATACGGGACGTCGGAGGCCGAGCCGGGACAAGTACGGGCATTGCCACGGCAGCTGCCGCGCCGCCGGGCGCGCGCCCCTGGCCATTGCCACCGCGAAACCGGCGGCGGGCCCGAGCGGTCAGCCGAGCCGCTTGCGGAGGCGGTCGCGCAGGTCCGCGATGACCTTGCCGCGCTTGGGCTTGGCCTCGACGTTGCCGAAGACCGCGAGGCCGTTGACGATCACCACGGGGGCGTCGGGGTCGGGGCCTTCGAGCGTCCGCACCTCGAAGTTGCCGAAGATCCCGGTGCCGTTGCCGCGCAGCGAGATGTTCTCCGGCACGCGCACCTCGACGTTGCCGAAGACGGAGGTCGCGTTGATCACGGTCTCCCGCTGGGCGAACAGCGCCTCGGTCAGGTCGACCTCGATGTTGCCGAACAGGCTGAACGCGTTGGTGCGCGGCCCGATCCGCCACCGCCCCTTGCGGACGTTGGAGCTGAAGACGGCGACCAGGGTGTCGGCGGGGGCGCCCGCGCCCTCCTGCCCGTATCCGTAGGCCGCGCGGGGCTCGGGTCCCGCGGCGGGGCGCGGCGCGCCGCCCGCCCCGGCGGGCAGGTCCCCGACCAGCGGCTCAAGATCGCCGACGGTCTTGGCGCGATAGACCGCGTCGACGCGCTCGCTGTGCTCGTCCGCGTCGAGGCGGCCCTCGGCCAGGGCGTCCCTGAGGATGTCGGCGACCCTGTCCCGGTCGGCGTCGGAGGCGCGGATCGCTCCGGGCGCGACCGGCGCCGCGGGCTTCTTGGGGTGCTTTTCGAGGTCCACACGACCAGACTAGCGAAACGCGATAGATCGCGACCAGGGGTTGTCGCGGCCCGGCGCGCCGGTGCCCGCGGGGCCCTTGCGGGCGGCGCGGCCGCTCCCCCGAAGCCCGGCCCGCGGCCCGGCCGTGCACAGGTGAGCGTCACCTCACACAGGCGGTGTCCGCACCGGGTCCTACGCTAAGGAGGCTGCCCAAGACGAGGGCAGCCGCGGCCCGTCGAGTGAGGAATGGCCCCAAAATGCCGGATTTTGCGTACTCCGATCTGCTGCCCACCGGCGAGGACACCACGCCGTACCGGCTGGTGACCGCCGAGGGCGTCTCCACCTTCGAGGCCGACGGTCGTACGTTCCTCACGGTGGAGCCCGAGGCGCTGCGCACCCTCGCCGCCGAGGCCATGCACGACATCTCGCACTACCTGCGCCCCGCGCACCTGGCGCAGCTGCGCCGCATCGTCGACGACCCGGAGGCGTCGTCGAACGACAAGTTCGTCGCGCTCGACCTGCTGAAGAACGCCAACATCGCGGCGGCGGGCGTCCTGCCGATGTGCCAGGACACCGGCACGGCCATCGTGATGGGCAAGCGCGGCCAGCACGTCCTCACCCGGGGCGGCGACGAGGAGGCGCTCTCCCGCGGCATCTTCGACGCCTACACCAAGCTCAACCTGCGCTACTCGCAGATGGCCCCGCTCACCATGTGGGACGAGAAGAACACCGGCTCGAACCTGCCCGCGCAGGTGGAGCTGTACGCGACGGACGGCGGCGCGTACAAGTTCCTCTTCATGGCGAAGGGCGGCGGCAGCGCCAACAAGTCGTTCCTGTTCCAGGAGACGAAGGCGATCCTCAACGAGTCCGCCATGATGAAGTTCCTCGAGGAGAAGATCCGTTCGCTGGGCACGGCCGCGTGCCCGCCGTACCACCTGGCGATCGTCGTGGGCGGCACGTCCGCCGAGTTCGCGCTGAAGACGGCGAAGTACGCCTCGGCGCACTACCTGGACGGGCTGCCGGCCGAGGGCTCCCCCACCGGGCACGGTTTCCGCGACAAGGAGCTGGAGGAGCGGGTCTTCGAGCTGACGCAGAAGATCGGCATCGGCGCCCAGTTCGGCGGCAAGTACTTCTGCCACGACGTGCGGGTGGTGCGGCTGCCGCGGCACGGCGCGTCCCTGCCGGTCGCGATCGCGGTGTCCTGCTCCGCCGACCGCCAGGCCGTCGCGAAGATCACCGCGGAGGGCGTCTTCCTTGAGCAGCTGGAGACGGACCCCGCGCGGTTCCTGCCGGAGACCACGGACGAGCACCTGTCGGAGGACGACGTGGTGAAGGTCGACCTGAACCGCCCGATGGACGACATCCTCGCCGAGCTGACCAGGTACCCGGTCAAGACGCGGCTCTCCCTGACCGGCCCGCTGGTGGTGGCGCGCGACATCGCGCACGCCAAGATCAAGGAGCGGCTCGACGCGGGCGAGGAGATGCCGCAGTACCTGCGCGACCACCCGGTCTACTACGCGGGGCCGGCGAAGACCCCGTCCGGCTACGCGTCGGGCTCCTTCGGGCCGACGACGGCGGGCCGGATGGACAGCTATGTGGCGCAGTTCCAGGCGGCGGGCGGCTCGAAGGTGATGCTCGCGAAGGGCAACCGCTCGCAACAGGTGACGGACGCCTGCGCCGCGCACGGCGGCTTCTACCTGGGCTCGATCGGCGGGCCCGCGGCCCGGCTCGCGCAGGACTGCATCAAGAAGGTCGAGGTCGTGGAGTACGAGGAGCTCGGCATGGAGGCGGTCTGGCGGATCGAGGTGGAGGACTTCCCCGCGTTCATCGTCGTGGACGACAAGGGCAACGACTTCTTCACCGAGCCCGCGGCCGAGCCGACCTTCACCTCGATCCCGGTGCGCGGCCCCGGCCTCGCCTGACCCCGGGCGCCGGGCGCCGCCGCCCGGCGGTTGTGACATGCGTCCCTCGGGGAACACATCGGCGCGGACCCGCGCTGACCTGTCCAGGAGGTATATCCACGATGACGATCGAGCCGACCGACCCGACCGGCGGCCCCGGCGCCGGGCACGCGGCCTTCCGCACCGAGCACGACTCCATGGGCGAGGTGCGGGTGCCCGCAGAGGCCAAGTGGCGCGCGCAGACGCAGCGCGCCGTGGAGAACTTCCCGATCTCGGGGCAGCGCCTGGAGCGCGCGCACATCCAGGCCCTGGCGCAGATCAAGGCGGCGGCGGCGAAGGTCAACGCCGAGCTCGGGGTGGTGGACCGGGACGTCGCCGACGCGATCAGGTCGGCCGCCGACGAGGTCGCCGACGGCCGGTGGGACGCGCACTTCCCCATCGACGTCTTCCAGACGGGCTCCGGCACGTCGTCGAACATGAACACCAACGAGGTGCTCGCGACCCTCGCGACGGAGCGCCTGGGCCGCCCGGTCCATCCGAACGACCACGTCAACGCCTCGCAGTCGTCCAACGACGTGTTCCCCTCGTCCATCCACGTGGCCGCGACCGCGGCCGTCACCCGCGACCTGGTCCCCGCCCTCGGCCACCTGGCGCAGGCGCTCGAACGCAAGAGCGCCGAGTTCGCCGGGGTCGTCAAGTCGGGCCGTACGCACCTGATGGACGCCACGCCTGTGACCCTCGGTCAGGAGTTCGGCGGGTACGCCGCGCAGGTGCGGTACGCGGTCGAGCGGCTCGCGGCCTCGCTGCCCCGGCTCGCCGAGCTGCCGCTCGGCGGCACGGCCGTCGGCACCGGCATCAACACGCCGCCCGGGTTCTCCGCCGCGGTCATCGCCGAGGTCGCCGCGGTCACGGGGCTGCCGCTGACGGAGGCGCGCGACCACTTCGAGGCGCAGGGCGCGCGGGACGGGCTGGTCGAGACCTCAGGGCAGCTGCGCACGCTCGCCGTCTCCCTCACGAAGATCGCCAACGATCTGCGCTGGATGTCGTCGGGCCCGCGCACGGGCCTCGCCGAGATCCGGCTGCCCGACCTCCAGCCGGGTTCCTCGATCATGCCGGGGAAGGTCAACCCGGTGATCCCCGAGGCCGTGCTCCAGGTGGCGGCGCAGGTCGTCGGGAACGACGCGACGATTGCGGCGGCGGGCGCGGCGGGCAACTTCGAGCTCAACGTGATGCTGCCGGTGATCGCGAAGAACCTGCTGGAGTCGGTGCGCCTGCTGGCGAACGTGGTGCGGCTGCTCGCGGACCGCACGGTCGACGGGATCGAGGCCAACGCCGAACGGGCCCGCGCCTACGCGGAGTCGTCGCCGTCCGTGGTGACCCCGCTGAACAAGTACATCGGGTACGAGGAGGCGGCGAAGGTCGCCAAGAGGTCGCTCGCGGAGGAGAAGACGATCAGGGAGGTCGTCCTGGAGTCGGGGTACGTCGAGCGCGGCGACCTGACGCGGGAGCAGCTCGACGAGGCGCTCGACGTGCTGCGCATGACACGCCCGTAAGATCTGCGCATGACGGACACGGACTTCGCGGCGCACGGCACGCGGCGCTGGGCGCCGGGCACGCAGATCCTGTGGCGCTACCGGGAGAACGGCGGCGACGCCATCCACATCTGCCGTCCCGTGACGGTCGTGCGCGACGACGCCGAGCTGCTCGCGCTGTGGCTGGCCCCCGGCACGGTCTGCGTGCGGCCGGCCCTGGCCGACGGCCGGCTGCCGTACGAGGAGCCGCTGGCGACGCGCTACACCGCGCCGCGCACGGTGCGGCTCTCGCCGTGGACGGGGCCCGGCATCCTCAGCCTGGCCCGCCCGGGGCAGCCGTGGTCGGTCTGGCTGTGGTGGGACGAGAGCTGGCGCTTCAAGAGCTGGTACGTCAATCTGGAGAGCCCGCACTCCCGGTGGGCCCGCGGGGTCGACTCCGAGGACCACTTCCTCGACATCGACGTCTACCCGGACAGGACCTGGCGGTGGCGGGACGAGGACGAGTTCGCGCAGGCGCAGCAGGACGGACTGATGGATGCGGACCAGGCCGGGCAGGTGGAGGCGGCGGGGCGCGACGCCCTCGCCTCGGTCGTCGCGTGGGGCGCGCCGTTCCGCGACGGCTGGGAGGACTGGCGGCCGGACCCGGCCTGGCCGGTGCCCGAACTCCCGGACGACTGGGGCCGGGTCGGATCGGCACGCCGGGTCCCGTCGGCGTGAGACCCTTGGCCATGCCACAGGCTTGGACCGTAGGATCGTCGTCCGGATCATGGGGCCGACGGGTGGTCCCGGTGCACGAACTGACCGCGAGTCATACACAGCGGACGTGAGCAAGCCGAGCAGCACCACGACGGGGAGGCGGGACATGCGCACCAGTGGACGTGCGGCCGTCGCACGCGCCCTCCCCGCCGGAGCCGCGGCCCCAGGGCCGGCGGCCGCGCACCATCGGCCCGGACGGACGGAATTCCACGCGTGACGGAGCACCCCACCTCCCACGAAGGCCGGCAGCCCCTGGCTGCGGGGTCGCAGGAACGCAGCAGGCCGCGGCCGGGCGAGGGCGGTCCTGGCGTGGCGCCGCCGCGGTCCGGGCTCGACCCCTCGGTCGGGGCCAGGCGCGAGGGCGACATGCTGCGGTTCGTGGGCGCCGCGACGCGCAGGATCGCGCGCGGCATGGACCTGGACGAGATCGTGCTCGGGCTGTGCAGGGCCACGGTGCCGACGTTCGCCGACGCGATACTCGTCTATCTGCGCGACCCGCTGCCGGTCGGCGACGAGCGCCCCGTCTCCCCGTTCGTGCTGCGGCTGCGCCGCACGGACCGGCTGCGCCTTTCGGGTGAGGATCTGGAGTCGCTGAACGGCATCCCCTCCCGGCTGCCCGGCGGGTCCTCCGCGCCCGGCGTGCCCGCTGTGCCCGCGACGAGCGCGCTGCTGCTCGACCCGGCGAGCGATGTGCTGCCCGCGGCCGAGCTGTGCGAGGTGCGCCTCGGCGGCGCGCTCGGCGAGGTGCTGCGGGGCGTGCGGCCCGTCTTCGGCGACGCGGCCACGGCCCAGGCCGCGCTGCCCGAGCTGCTGGGCGAGGACCGGCTGCTGCCGACGGGGCACCGGGTGATCCTGGCGCCGCTGCGCGGCCGCAGGCGGGTGATCGGCGCCGCGGTCTTCCTGCGCAGGCCCGAGCGCGCCGCCTTCGACCCGAACGACCTGCTGGTCGCGGGGCAGCTGGCCACACACACGGCCCTCGGCATCGACAAGGCCATGCTGTACGGGCGCGAGGCGTACATCGCGGACGAGCTCCAGCGCACCATGCTGCCGGAGAACCTGCCGCAGCCCACGGGCGTGCGGCTCGCCTCGCGCTATCTGCCCGCCGCGGAGACCGCACGGGTCGGCGGCGACTGGTACGACGCGATCCCGCTGCCCGGCAGCCGGGTGGCGCTCGTCGTCGGCGACGTGATGGGGCGCTCCATGACGTCGGCCGCGGTGATGGGCCAGTTCCGCACGACGGCGCAGACCCTCGCGGGTCTCGACCTGCCGCCGCAGGAGGTGCTGCACCACCTGGACGAGCAGGCGCAGCGGCTCGGCACCGACCGCATGGCGACCTGCATGTACGTGGTGTACGACCCGGTGTCGCACCGGATCACCATCGCGAACGCGGGCCATCCGCCGCCGATACTGCTCCACCAGGGCGGGCGCGCCGAGGTGCTGAAGGTGCCGCCCGGCGCCCCGATCGGGGTGGGCGGCGTCGACTTCGAGGCGGTGGAGCTGGACGCGCCGTCGGGCGCGACGCTGCTGCTGTACACGGACGGCCTGGTCGAGTCGCGGCTGCGGGACGTGTGGACCGGCATCGAGCAGCTGCGGGAGCGCCTCGAAGCGGCCTCGCGGCTGACGGGGCCCGACCACGCGCCGCCGCTCGAAGCGCTCTGCGACGACGTGCTCGACGTGCTGGGCCCCGGCGACCGCGACGACGACATCGCGCTGCTCGCGGCCCGCTTCGACGGGATCGCGCCGAGCGATGTCGCGTACTGGTTCCTGGAGCCGGAGCACGCGGCGCCGGGGCGGGCCAGGCGGCTGGCCCGCAAGGCGCTGTCGCGCTGGGGCCTCGACGAGCTGAGCGACTCGGTCGAGCTGCTGATCAGCGAGGTCGTGACCAATGCCGTGCGGTACGCGGAGCGGCCCGTGACGCTGCGGCTGCTGCGTACGGACGTGCTGCGCTGCGAGGTGGGCGACGACTCGCCGCAGCTGCCGAGGCAGCGGCGGGCCAGGGACACGGACGAGGGCGGGCGCGGCCTGTTCCTCGTCAACCGGTTGGCCCGCAGGTGGGGCGCGACCCGGCTCGGCAGCGGCAAGGTGGTCTGGTTCGAGATCCCCACGGGGGCGTGAGGGGCCGCCCCGCCGCCCGGTGGCCGGGCGTGCGGGGCCCGCGCGCGGCCTCATGGACCGGTGACAGAGCTGGATCGCGTCCAAATGTTGCCGAAGGGGTGTTGTAGGAGTTCACTGGGGCACGCGGGACGTGTGCCCGCCGGGGCCCTGTGAAGGCCGGGCTCCGGGGGGCGGGACACATGTCCTCATGTCCACCCGGGGCGGTCCCCGGACCCCCGGGCCTTCTTCCTTGCGGGAGGCCACACCGTGACAGAGTCAACGCCGAAGGCGCCGTTCACCACCAACAACGTCGGCATCCCGGTCGAGAGCGACGAGCATTCGCTCACCGTGGGCCGCGACGGCCCGATCCTGCTCCAGGACCACTACGCCATCGAGAAGATGGCCCAGTTCAACCGCGAGCGGGTGCCGGAGCGCGTGGTGCACGCGAAGGGTTCTGGCGCGTACGGCTTCTTCGAAGTGACGAACGACGTCAGCCAGTTCACCAAGGCGGACCTGTTCCAGCCGGGCAAGCGCACGGAGATGCTGGCCCGCTTCTCCACGGTCGCCGGCGAGCAGGGCTCCCCCGACACCTGGCGGGACCCGCGCGGTTTCGCGCTGAAGTTCTACACCGAGCACGGCAACTACGACCTGGTCGGCAACAACACCCCGGTCTTCTTCGTGCGCGACACGATCAAGTTCCAGGACTTCATCCACAGCCAGAAGCGGCACCCGGCGACCGGGCTGCGCAGCAACGACATGCAGTGGGACTTCTGGACGCTGTCGCCGGAGTCCGCCCACCAGGTGGCCTGGCTGATGGGCGACCGCGGCATCCCGAAGACGTACCGGCACATGAACGGCTACGGCTCCCACACGTACATGTGGATCAACGGCGCCGGTGAGCGGTTCTGGGTGAAGTACCACTTCAAGACGGACCAGGGCATCGACTTCCTCACCCAGGACGAGGCCGACGAGCTGGCGGGCCACGACGCGGACAAGCACCGCAGGGACCTGTACGAGTCGATCGAGTCGGGCGACGCGCCGAGCTGGTCGCTCAAGGTCCAGATCATGCCGTTCGAGGACGCGGCGGACTACCGCTTCAACCCGTTCGACCTGACCAAGGTGTGGCCGCACTCGGACTACCCGCTGATCGACGTGGGGCGGATGGTCCTCGACCGCAACCCGGAGGACTTCTTCATCCACATCGAGCAGGCGGCGTTCGAGCCGTCCAACCTGGTGCCAGGTATCGGTCCTTCGCCCGACAAGATGCTGCTGGGCCGGCTGTTCTCGTACCCGGACACCCACCGGTACCGGATCGGCACCAACTACACGCAGCTGCCGCCGAACAGGCCGCACGCGCCCGTCAACTCGTACAGCAGGGACGGCTCCATGCGGTACACGGCCTCCAAGGCGTCGATGCCGTACGCGCCGAACTCGTACGGCGGCCCCGCTGCGGACTTCGACCGCTTCGGCGACCCGGCGAGCTGGGCGGCCGCGGGCGAGCTGGTGCGCGAGGCGTACAGCCTGCACCGGGAGGACGACGACTTCGGCCAGCCCGGCACGATGGTCCGCAACGTACTCGACGACGCGGCCCGCGACCGGCTGGTGTCGAACGTCTCGGGCCACCTGCTCCAGGGTGTCTCGAAGCCGGTGCTGGAACGGGCCGTGCAGTACTGGCGCAACATCGACAAGAACGTGGGCGACCGCATCGCGGCGAAAGTCAACGGCGGCTGACGCGAGGCCACGTGCCGAGGGCCCCGGCAGGCGCGCGCCGAGCGTGCCTGCCGGGGCCCTCGCCCGCGCTGCGGGTGGCCGGTCAGGGCGAGAAGAAGCCGTTGTCGCGGCCTGCGTCGTTGTCCGCGCCGCCCGGCTGCGCCGGCGGGGAGAACGGCGGGATCGGCGGTGACGTGTCGCCGCCCGGCGGCTCCTGGCTCGACGGCGGGGACTGGCCGTCGCCCGGCGTGGAACTGGTCGGCGGCGCGGGCGACGACGAGGACGGCGAGGGCGGCGGCGAGACGGAGTGCGTGGGCGAGGGCGACGTGCTGGGCGAGGTGCTCGGCGACGTGGGGGGCGACAGGGTCGGGGACGGCGCGACCGCGGCGCCCTGGTCGGTGTCGAGGTCGAACCTGCCGGCCGCGCCGTGCACCGTATCGGCGCCCGACATGTACGCGCCCCAGATCTGCGCCGGGTAGCCGCCGCCGTTGACGCGGCCGCCCTGCGCGACGAGCCCGCCGGTGCCGGTCAGCGGCACATGGCCGTACTGCGGGTACTTCTTGCCCTCGACGCTCTCCGCCCCGGCGGCCTCGCCGAAGAGGCCGACGGAGGTGACCAGGTCGGGCGTGAAGCCGGTGAACCAGGCGGAGACGTCGTCGTCCGAGGTGCCGGTCTTGCCCGCGACCTGGAAGTTCTTGGTGCGGACGATGGATCCTGTGCCCTGGTCGACCACGCCCGTGAGCACCGAGGTGACCGAGTCCGCCGTGTTGCGGGTGAGGACCTGCCCGCCGATGGGGTCGGGCAGCGCGATCGAACGGCCCTGGTCCTTTGCCGACTTGAGGACGGCCGGGGTGACGAGCCTGCCGTGGTTGTCGAAGGTGGCGTAGACGCCCGCCATCTGGAACGGGCTCGCGCCCATGGTGCCGAGGGTCTGCGACGGATACGGCTGCTGGTTCTTCATGTCCATGCCGAGCTTGCCGCCCGTCTTCAGCACGTCGGTCATGCCGACGTCGACGCCCATCTGCGCGAAGACCGAGTTGACCGAGTCGTCCATCGCCTTCTGGACGGTGATACGGCCGTAGTCCGTGTGGTCCTCGTTGGTGGGCGCGAACGCGATGCTGCTGCCCTTGACCGGCCGGCCGCTCGTGCCGTCGTAGAGGGTGCTCGCGCCGATCGGCTCGCCGTCCTGCGTGCGGGCGCGCTTCTCCAGGGCGGTGGCGAAGATGACCGGCTTGAACGTCGAAGCGGGCTGGTAGTCCTCGCGCGTCGCGTTGCTCGTCGCGTGGGTCGTGTAGTCCTTGCCGCCGTACAGGGCGAGCACCCGGCCGGTCCCCGGGTCCACGGAGACCGCGCCCGCCTGGGCGTCCGCGTCGCGCGGCCGCTCCTTCGATTCGAGCTTGGAGGTCAGCTGGGCCTTGACGGCCTTCTCCAGCTGCGCCTCCTTCTTGCGGTCGACGTTGAGCGTGATCGTCCAGCCGCCCGCCGCGACCCTGGCCTGCGCGTCGGACGCCGAGGCGCCCTGGGCTTCGAGGCGGTTCTCCAGCTCGCGGTCGGCCGCGTCGACCAGGTAGCCGGTCTGCCCGCCGAGCCCGGCCTGCGGCCGCGGCTCGATCGGTACGGGGAACTTCATGGCGGCCCTGTCCTGCTCGGACAGCCAGTGCATGGAGACCATGTTCTTCAGGACGTCGGCCCAGCGCTGGGTCACCAGCTTCTTGCCCGTCGGGGTGGCGACGGCCCAGTCGTACTGGCTCGGCGCCTGGAGCAGCGCCGCGAGGTAGGCGCCCTGGTCGACGGTGAGGCGGGAGGCGTCGACTCCGTAGTACGCCTGGGCGGCGGCCTGGATGCCGTAGGCGTTGCGGCCGTAGTAGCTGGTGTTCATGTACCCGGCCAGGATGTCGCCCTTGGACTTGTTGCGGTCCACCTTGAGCGAGATCACGAGCTCCTTGAGCTTGCGGGTCGCCGTCTGGTCCTGGTTCAGGTAGTAGTTCTTCACGTACTGCTGGGTGATGGTCGAGCCGCCCTGCTTGCCGTGGCCGGTGACGGTGCTCAGCAGGGCGCGCGCCGTGCCTTTGAAGTCGACGCCGGAGTCCTGGTAGAAGGTCTTGTTCTCCAGCGCGACGAACGTGTGCTGCACGCCCCTGGGCACCTGGTCGAGGCCGACGATCTCGCGGTTGACCGCGCCGGTCCTCGCGAGCACCGTGCCGTCGCTGTAGCGGTAGACGTTGCTCTGGCGCTGGGCGTCGGCGTTCGCCGCCGGCACCGGGACGGACAGGTAGAGGAAGAGGAAGGCGCCGATCGCGACGACGGCTGTGCCGAGGACCGCGCCCAGGATCTTCTTCCAGGTGAAGAGGCGGCGTATACCGCGTTTCCCCCCTTTGCCGCCCCGGCGGCCGGCGCGGCGGGCCGCCTGCTGCCGGGCGCGCCGCTCATCAGCTCGGCCCATCGCTCTGTCGCTCCGCTCTCAGGTCTCGGTCCCGGTGATCCGTGTCGGGGCCCCCATCGCAGGAATCGGCTCGCACTCTCCGCAAACCGGCTCAGAAAGCTAACACCGCGGACTGTGGCGCAGCGCCGCAGATCAGGGGCCCTGGGACGTGAGAAGAACCACCCGTCCCGACTGGAACCGACTCATTCCACCGCCGGATGGTTGCCGCGTGGGGTAATCTGATAACAGTTTGATAGGATCGCGAGGGCGGCTCGCGACGGGCGCGCGCGGGCGCGTCCGCGACCGGAACGGGGTGACGAGATGGCTTCCACCAGCGGACATCCGAACGACGAACAGGGCACGCCGCCGGGCGCGGGGACACCAAGGACCCCGGGAGCCTCGGGGGCGGCCGGCGGGCCCGATGTGCCGTCGATGCCGGCGCCCCGCGTCGCCGAGGTCCCGGCGCACAGCATCAGCGGCGGGCTTGCGCTGCTGCTCGGCCTCGTCGGGCTCGTCGCGGGGATCGCGCTGCTCGCGGTCGCGGGCGCGAGTGCGAGCGGCGCCGTGCAGGGGACGCTGGTCCCGCTGGGGATCGTGGTGGTGGTCGCCGCGTTCTTCGCGATGCGCGGGCTGAACATGGTGGCGCCCGGCGAGGCGCGGGTGGTCCAGCTGTTCGGCCGCTACCGGGGCACGATCCGCACGGACGGGCTGCGCTGGGTGAACCCGCTGACGACGCGGCGCCGCGTCTCCACCCGGGTGCGCAACCACGAGACGCCCGTACTGAAGGTCAACGACGCCTACGGCAACCCGATCGAGCTCGCGGCGGTCGTGGTGTGGAAGGTGCGGGACACCGCGCAGGCCACCTTTGAGGTCGACGACTTCCTGGAGTTCGTCTCCACGCAGACCGAGGCGGCGGTGCGGCACATCGCCATCGAGTACCCGTACGACGCGCACGACGAGAACGGGCTCTCCCTGCGGGGCAACGCGGAGGAGATCACCCAGCGGCTGGTGACCGAGCTGTCGGCGCGGGTGCGCGCCGCGGGCGTGGAGATCGTCGAGTCCCGCTTCACGCACCTCGCGTACGCGCCGGAGATCGCCTCGGCGATGCTCCAGCGGCAGCAGGCGGGCGCGGTCGTCGCGGCCAGGCGGGAGATCGTGGACGGCGCCGTCGGCATGGTGGAGGCGGCGCTGCGCAGGCTGCGCCAGGAGGACATCGTCGACCTCGACGAGGAGCGGCAGGCGGCGATGGTCTCGAACCTGCTCGTGGTGCTCTGCGGCGACCGGGCGGCCCAGCCCGTCGTGAACACGGGCACGCTGTACCAGTGACGGAGGGCAGCCCGCGCAGGGGTGGCGAGCGCAAGCAGGTGCTGCTGCGGCTCGACCCGGCGGTGTACGACGCCCTGGCCCGCTGGGCCTCCGACGAGCTCCGCAGCGCCAACGCACAGATCGAGTACCTCCTGCGCCGCGCACTCGCCGAGGCAGCCCGCCTCCCGGGCACGGCCCGCCCCATCCCCCGCAGAGGCAGGCCACCCCGAGGCGCGACGCCCGCGCCCGCGCCGACGCCCGAGGCCCCGCCCGAGGCCGGGCCCGGCTCCGAGGCCGGGCCCGGACCCGGCGAGGGACCGGGAGACGGGCCCGGCGCGGGCCCGGAGGGCAACGAGAGCGCGCGCGACTGAGGGCCCGAGACGGGGTTGGCGGCCCGGCAGGGATCCTCGGCAGCTATACGCGAGGTGTATAGCTGGCGTGTATAGTGCCGCGCATGTCCATCGGTCACACCCTTCTCGGTCTCCTGGAGACCGGCCCGCGCCACGGCTACGACCTCAAGCGCGCCTTCGACGACAGGTTCGGCCACGACCGGCCCCTGCACTACGGGCAGGTCTACTCGACCATGTCCAGACTGCTGAAGAACGGGCTCGTCGAGGTCGACAGCATCGAGTCAGGTGAAGGACCCGAGCGCAAGCGCTACGCCATCACCGACGCAGGGGTGACCGACGTGCGCGCGTGGCTCGCCACCCCGGAGCGGCCCGAGCCCTACCTCCAGTCGACGCTCTACACAAAGGTCGTCATCGCGCTGCTGACCGGCCGCGACGCGGCCGAACTCCTCGACGTGCAGCGCGCCTCGCACCTGCGGACGATGCGCGAGCTGACCGAGCGCAAGCGCCACGGCGACCTCGCCGACCAGCTCATCTGCGACCACGCGCTGTTCCACCTCGAAGCGGACGTGCGCTGGCTCGAACTGACCACCGCGCGGCTCGACCGGCTCGCCACGGCGGTGCGCACATGACGGGCCCGCTGCTGACCGCCGTCGACCTGCACAAGTCCTACGGGCCCACGGCCGCGCTCGCCGGTGCGTCGTTCTCCGTAGCGCCCGGCGAGGTCGTCGCCGTGATGGGCCCCTCGGGTTCCGGGAAGTCCACGCTGCTGCACTGCCTCGCCGGGATCGCCGTGCCGGACGCGGGCTCCATCACCTACCGGGACACCGAGCTGACGGGGCTCTCCGACGCCCGCCGCAGCGCGCTGCGCCGCAGCGACTTCGGTTTCGTCTTCCAGTTCGGCCGGCTGGTCCCCGAGCTGACCTGCGTGGAGAACGTGGCGCTGCCGCTGCGGCTCGGCGGGACCCGCCGCAGGGCCGCGGAGGCCGCTGCCCGCGCATGGCTCGAACGCCTGGAGGTCGCCGACATCGCGGCCAAGCGCCCCGGCGAGATCTCCGGCGGGCAGGGCCAGCGCGTCGCGGTGGCGCGCTCCCTCGTCACCTCGCCGCGCGTACTCTTCGCCGACGAGCCGACCGGCGCGCTCGACTCCCTCAACGGCGAGCGTGTGATGGAACTCCTCACCGACGCGGCCAGGACGGCCGGGGCCGCGGTCGTCCTGGTCACCCACGAGACCCGGGTCGCCGCGTACTCCGACCGCGAGGTCGTCGTACGGGACGGCGTGGTGCGCGACCTGACGGCGGCCGCCCGGTGAGGGCGGCGCTGCGCGACCTCGCGCTCGGGGTGCGGTTCGCCGCCGCCGGGGGCCGCGAGGGGTGGATCCGCACGGCGCTGACCGCGCTCGGCGTCGGCCTCGGCGTCGCGCTGCTGCTCGCCGCCTCCTCCGTGCCCTCGATCGTCGACGGCAGGACCGCGCGCGCCGACGCGCGGGGCATCGCCGCCGCGCACGGCGCCGGCGCGCACCGCTCGGACCGCTCGTTCCTCTTCATCGACGCCTCGACGGAGTTCCACGGCCGCCCGGTCGACGGGACCCTGCTGCGCGCCGAGGGGCCGGCCGCGGCGACGCCGCCCGGCGTCGCCGCCGTCCCCGCGCCCGGCACGATGGCGGTCTCCCCCGCGCTGCGGGAGCTGCTGGACTCGCCCGGCGGTGAACTGCTCAGACAGCGGCTGCCGTTCAGGGACGCGGGGACCGTCGCAGCACCCGGCCTGCTCGGCCCCGACGAACTGGTCTACTACGCGGGCGACGCCGCGCTCTCCACGCACCGGGGCGCGCACCGCGCCGACGCGTACGGGACCCACGAGGCGCCCGACCCGCTCGATCCGACGCTGATGGCCGTCATCGCGCTGGTCTGCGTCGTCCTGCTGGTGCCCGTGGTGGTGTTCATCGCGACGGCCGTGCGGTTCGGCGGCGAGCGGCGCGACCGCAGGCTGGCGGCGCTGCGGCTGGTCGGCGCCGACGCCCGCGCCACCCGGCGGATGGCCGCGGGCGAGGCGCTGTTCGGCGCCGCCGCAGGCCTGGTGGCCGGCGGCGCCCTGTTCGCCGTGGCGCGGCACTTCGCGGGCGGGATGCGCCTGTGGGGCATGTCCGTCTTTCCCTCCGACGTGGTGCCGGGCGCCCGGCTCGTGCTGTGCGTGGTGGCCGCGGTCCTGCTCACGTCTGTGGGCACCGCGCTGTTCGCGCTGCGGTCGGTGTCGATCGAACCGCTCGGCGTCGTACGGGAGGCGAAGCCGCGGCCGCGGCGCCTGTGGTGGCGGCTGCTCGCGCCGGTGCTCGGCATCGTCACGCTCGTCCTCACCCACACGATCGCGGGCAAGGACGCGGCGCTCGACGTCGCCCCGATCGTGGTGGGCTCTGCGCTCACCCTGATCGGCCTCGCCGGCCTGCTGCCGTGGCTGGTGGAGAAGGCCGTGGCGCGGCTGCGGGGCGGCCCGGTGCCGTGGCAGCTGGCGACCAGGCGGCTCCAGCTCAGCGGCGGCACCGCCGCACGCGCGGTCGCCGGGATCACCGTCGCGGTGGCGGGCGCGATCCTGCTCCAGATGGTGTTCGGCGGCATGCAGAGCGACTTCGCCCACCCGGACCGCTCGACCGGCGCACCGCCGTCGGCCACCGGACGTGCCGTCAGCGGGCCGCAGCGGGACGCCGAGATGACCGTGCGGATCAGCGCGGGCGACCTGGCGACGGCCGCGCGCATGCGGCGGGCGCTCGGCGCCACGGCGGGCGTCGCCGCTGCCGCCACGACCGTGGAGACGTACGCGACGGTGCCCTCGGGCGCTCCCGCCGCTCACCGGGGTTCGGCTCCGGTGACGGCCGTCACCGTCGGGGACTGCCGTAGCCTGCGGGCCTTCGCGCACCTGACCGTCTGCCGCGACGGCGACGTCTTCGTCTCGCACACCAGGGCGCGGGTCGCGGTGGCGGACCGGCCGGGAGAGACGGTCCTCCTGGACGGCGGCGGCACCGGTGCACCGCCGTCCTTCCGGGTGCCGTCGTCGGCGCCCGTGGTCGCCGCGGTGCCCGGCTGGGACGGCGAGAGCCACGCGGGCGTGCTCGCCACGCCCGCGGCGTTCGGCGCCGCGTCCCTGGCCGGCGGGGAGATCTGGGCCAGGGTCTGGACGGACGGGCACACGGCGGACGCCGTGGAGCGGGTGCGCACCGCCGCCGCGCGGGTGGACCCCGCGGCCCGGGTGGACACCCTGCTGAACGAGGAGCGCGACCGGCAGTACGCGAGCGTCCAGACGGGCCTGCGGCTCGGCGGCACGGTCACCATGGCGCTGATCGCCGCGAGTCTGCTGGTCTCGCAGACCCAGGAGCTGCGCGAGCGCAGGCGGCTGCTGTCCGCGCTGGTGGCGTTCGGCACCCGGCGCTCCACGCTGGCGTGGTCGGTGCTGTGGCAGACGGCGGTGCCCGTGGTGGTGGGCACGGTCCTCGCGGTGGCCGGCGGCATCGTCCTCGGCAAGGTCTCCCTCGACCTGCTGTACGAGCCGCTGCGCAGCTGGTGGGTGTTCTGGCCGTACGCGGGCGCGGGCGCCGCCGTGGTGCTCGCGGTGACCCTGGCGAGCCTGCCGCCGCTGTGGCGGATGATGCGGGCGGACGGGCTGCGCACGGAGTGACCGTACGGGCCTGCGGGTCGGCCGCGGCCCTACTGGGGGGACTTGACGGTCTTCAGCACCGTGCGCAGGTCGTCGGCCATGGCGGGCGCCAGCACGTCGGAGACGAGGTCGGCGGCCACATAGCGCGACCGCACCGAGGACGGCGCCGCCGGGTGGCCGCGGTAGGAGGAGTAGACGCGCACGGAGAGGGTGAACTCGGCCCTGCCGTCGAGGACCCGCAGCGTGGGCGGCAGGTCCCCCACGCTGTCGGTGACCAGGTAGGCGCGGGTGCCGAGGCCGGGCACGCGCAGCAGGTGCAGGGCGGAGCCCGGCGACTTCGGCTCGGGCAGCGCGTCGAACTCGGGCGCCGGGTCGGTCTGCCGGTGCAGCACGTACCGCAGGTCGACGAGGGCGCGCACCCCGCCGCGCGCGTCGGACGCGTCGAGCGGGCTGCCCGCCGGGGCAGGTCCGAGGTCGCTCCTGCACACGGCCGAGTCGACGGCCTCCGTCTCGTCGGACGTGGCCTGCGGCATCGAGGGCCCGCCGAGCACCTGGGAGAGGGCGGTGAGCGGGGCGTCGAGGCAGAGGTCGCGCTCGGGGCCGTAGCCGCCGAGGCCGGGCCCGCCCGCGTGGTACAGCGTCAGGCCGGCGCCCCACACCACCGATGCGGCGAGCGCGCCCCACAGGCCCCAGGTGAGGGCCGTCCTGCGGGGCGTCGGCGGCGGCCTGCCGTCGCCGACGACGACCGGCGGCGCCTGACCGCGGTCCGGGGCGCCGCCGCCGGGTCCCGGCCCCGCGGCGGCGCCACGCTGGCCCGGGATGCCGGGGTCGGCGGCCGCGCCCGACCGGCCGGGGGGCCGGTCGGACCGGCCGTCGTCCTCCAGTTCGGGCTCGGAGATCATCCGGGGCCCTCCCCCGGCCCCCCTTCGCCGTCCCGCGGGCGCCGGTCCTCGCCGCGCTCCTCGGCTCCGGGCCCGGGCGGCTCCTCGGCCCGGCCGGTCGGGGCCCCGGACGCCTGGGGCGGCCCCGGCGGCGGGGTCGGGGCGAGGTCGACCGCGGTCGCGCCGTGCGGCCGCGGCATGGCGCGCACCGCCTGCTCGTGCGCGTACGAACGCAGGTAGCCGACCACCGTGTTGGTGACCGCGACCAGCGGCACGGCCACCACGGCGCCGCCGATGCCCGCGATCAGGCTGCCCGCGGCGACGGAGAGCACCACGGCGAGCGGGTGCACCCGCACCGCGCGGCCCAGGATGAACGGCTGGAGGATGTGCCCCTCGATCTGCTGCACGGCGAGCACCACGAGCAGCACGATCAGCGCGGTGAACACGCCCTGGGTGACGAGCGCGACGACGACGGCGAGCGCCCCTGAGACCACCGCGCCGACCAGCGGGATGAACGCCCCGAGGAAGATGATCACGCCGAGCGGCACGGCGAGGGGCACCCCGAGGAAGAAGACGCCGAGCCCGATGAAGATCGCGTCGATCATCGCGACTATCACCGTGCCGCGCACGTACGCCGTGAGGGTGTGCCAGGCGCGCGGGCCCGCGCCCGCGACGCCCTCCCGTGCCTGCGCGGGCACGAGCTTGAGCGCCCACTGCCAGATCCTGGCGCCGTCGTAGAGCAGGAAGATCGTGGAGAAGAAGGCGAGGAAGGCGCCCGTCAGCAGCTCCACGATGACGGTGACGCCCTGGAGCCCCGCCGAGGTGATCTCGTTGGTGTTGGTGCCGATGGCCTTGCTGAGGTTCGCCGCGATGTCGTTGATCTGCTTGTCCGTCACATGGAACGGACTCTTCAGCAGATAGTGCTTGAACTCGTTGATGCCGTCGGTGAGCCGGTCGGAGAGGTCGCCGATGTTCTCGGAGACCTGCCAGACCACGAACCAGCCGATCAGGCCGAGGACCACGAACCCGGCGAGGGTGGTGAGCGCGGTCGCCAGGCCGCGCGGCACCCCGTGCCGCTTGAGCCTGGCCACGGTCGGCTGGAGCAGCGCCGTGATCAGCAGGGCGGCGACGAACGCGAGCACCACGAGGCGGACCGCGCTGACGATCCGCATCAGCACCCAGACGGTCGCCGCGAGCACCAGCAGCCGCCACGCGGCCTCGACCGCCACCCGGATGCCCCAGGGGATCGCCGCGACCGGGTCGGGCTTCGCCGACACCGCGGGCGCGTACGAGGGCGGCGGGGGGATCCTCGACGCCTCAGGGGGCTGGAGGGGTGCGGGCGCGTGCTGCGCCTCCGCCTCGGCTCTGCGCTGGTCCAACTTCTGGCCGAGGCGGGTCAGTTCCCCGCCCATCCGGCCAAGCCACGAAGGCACTCTCGACATGTGGTTCCTTCTTTCCCCCGGCCGTCTCCCCACTCGCTCCCCCGGGAGCCGTTCGGGACCGACCGTACACGGGCGGAGCCCCCCACCGAAGGACGGTGGAGGGCTCCGCGGAGTCGAGCGGGAAGGGACCGTGCCGAGCGGTCCTCCCTGCGGCTCAGTACCAGCTGTGGGCCTGCCAGAAGGACCAGGCGCCGCACGGGCTGCCGTAGCGGCTGTCCATGTAGTTGAGGCCCCACTTGATCTGGGTCGCCGGGTTGGTCTGCCAGTCGGCACCCGCCGACGCCATCTTCGAGCCGGGCAGCGCCTGCACCAGACCGTACGCGCCGGAACCGGCGTTCGTGGCGGTGTAGTTCCAGCCGGACTCGCGGGTGACGATGTTGCTGAAGCACTGGAACTGGTCGGCCGGCATCATCTGCCGGGCCATGGCCTGCACCGCCGAGGCGGAGTACGAGCTCTGGACCGCGAACGCCGAGGCGGACTTGATGGCGTTCTGCGCCGCCTCCGCCTTCTTGGCCTCCTCCGCCTTCTTGGCGGCCTCGGCCTTGTCGTCCGCCGCCTGCTTCTTGGCCTTGGCGTCGTGGGCGGCCTGGATGCGCGCCGCCTCCTCGGCGGACTTCTGCGCGGCCTGGTCGGCGGCTGCCGACTGGGCGCTTGCCTGCTGCGCGAGCGACACGGTCTGCACCTGTGCCTGCTCGCCGGAGGGGATGTCCGCCAACAGCGTGGCGTCCGAAGCGGTCGT
This sequence comes from Streptomyces sp. NPDC047002, assembly GCF_040704505.1. Classification (NCBI taxonomy): domain Bacteria; kingdom Bacillati; phylum Actinomycetota; class Actinomycetes; order Kitasatosporales; family Streptomycetaceae; genus Streptomyces; species Streptomyces sp. NPDC047002. Next base: position 133,863 of record NZ_JBEYWC010000007.1, on the reverse strand, counting down.
CTCAAGGTTGTCGGCCGAAGCGTGCTGGGGGTCGCCCGAGGCAACACCCACGACGGCGCCGACAGTGGTGACCGCGGTGGCCGATGCCACTGCGAATCCCCGGACCGAGATCCGGCTCACACGGTGTCCTTCCAGCATCGCCCGCACAGGTGACCCCGCGGGCGCGATCGTGCCCCTGGCACTGGCCTCCGCACTACTGGTCACGGGAGACACGGGCCCGGTGGACAGTCCCTTGCGGGACTGCCGCGTGGTACTCGGGCGGCATGCGGCGGCTGTTGTGGAGTTGTGGGGGCGCCGGAGCGCCTGATGTTGGTGTGCCGCATGCGGGGCCTGACGGAAGCAAGACTCTGCCGGAAGGCGACGCCGCAGAGCAATTCCCCGTTGCGTGGGAAAGCTCACACCCCGTTTGTCCCAACGGATTTGTGGAAATACCGCACAGCACGACGCCGCCCGGCTAAGCTCCTTGGCTCTGCCGGGCGGCGCGGTGCTTTTCTGGCGCGATTCCTCAGATTTGTCCGTCTTCCAGCATCTCCGTCACCAACGCAGCGATCTGGGAGCGTTCGGACCGGGTCAGCGTGACATGCGCGAACAGCGGATGCCCCTTCAGCTTCTCCACGACGGCGACGACCCCGTCGTACCGGCCGACCCGGAGATTGTCCCGCTGCGCCACGTCGTGGGTGAGCACGACGCGCGAGCCCGACCCGATCCGGGACAACACCGTCAGCAGCACGTTGCGTTCGAGCGACTGCGCCTCGTCGACGATCACGAACGCGTCGTGCAGCGAGCGGCCCCTGATGTGGGTGAGCGGCAGGACTTCGAGCATCCCGCGGCCCAGCACCTCCTCGATGACCTCGCGCCCCGCGAACGACGACAGGGTGTCGAACACGGCCTGCGCCCACGGGCTCATCTTCTCGGCCTCGGTGCCCGGCAGGTAGCCGAGTTCCTGCCCGCCCACCGCGTACAGCGGCCTGAAGACCATCACCTTCTGGTGCTGGCGCCGTTCGAGCACCGCTTCGAGGCCCGCGCACAGCGCGAGCGCCGACTTGCCCGTGCCCGCCCTGCCGCCCATGGAGACGATCCCGACCTCCGGGTCGAGCAGCAGGTCGAGCGCGATGCGCTGCTCGGCGCTGCGCCCGCGGATGCCGAACGCCTCACGGTCGCCGCGCACCAGCCGCACGTTGCCCTCCGCGGTCACCCGGCCGAGCGCCTTGCCGCGCTCCGACTGGAGCACGAGGCCCGTGTGGACCGGCAGCTCAGCCGCCTCCGGCACGTACAGGTTCTCCTCGGAGAAGAGGAGGTCGACCTGCTCGCCGGAGAGCGTGAGCTCGCTCATGCCCGTCCAGCCGGAGTCGGTGATCGCCAGCTCGGCCCGGTACTCCTCGGCGAGCAGGCCCACCGAGGACGCCTTGATCCGCAGCGGCAGGTCCTTGGAGACGACCGTGACGTCGTACCCCTCCGCCTGGAGGTTGCGGGCGACCGCGAGGATCCGCGAGTCGTTGTCGCCGAGCCGGAAGCCGGCGGGCAGGATGCCCGGGTCCGAGTGGTTGAGCTCGACACGCAGGGTGCCGCCCATGTCCCCGATCGGCAGGGGCGCGTCGAGGCGCCCGTACCTGATGCGGAAGTCGTCGAGCAGCCGCAGCGCCTGCCGGGCGAAATACCCGAGCTCCGGGTGGTGCCTCTTGGCCTCCAGCTCCGTGATCACCACGATCGGGAGCACGACCTCGTGCTCGTCGAAGCGGGACATGGCGGCTGGGTCGGCCAGCAGGACGCTGGTGTCGAGTACGTACGTGCGCCGGTCGGAGCGGCGCTTCGAGCTGGTCACCACGGAAGGACGAACCCCCTCGGATGAGGTCGGGGATGCGACGGCGTCGCGGGCGGGTGGACCGGGCTCCTGGCCCCTGCGCGGGCCGAGCGCCGGCCCTCCACGTCGCCCGTACGACTCACCGTACGGTCGTCCTGGTGCAAAGGGCCTCCCGGGCGGACGGCAGCCTGCCGACCGCTGGAAACGATGCCCGCCGGCCTGCCCGCGAGGGACCGGCCAGTACGTTCCGGACATCGACCTGGACGGTGTATGCCCAGTTCCGTCGCGCGCCATGCCTTGGCATATGACGCACAGCCCGTGAACGACGGGTGTCGGCGAGCGGTACGGGGCCGCTCGCACCCGGCCGCCGCGGGACCCGCGCTCCCCTGTGTTCAGGCCCCGTAGCGGCGGTGCCTGGCCGCGTAGTCGCGCAGCGCGCGCAGGAAGTCGACCTTGCGGAAGGCGGGCCAGAAAACGTCGCAGAAGTAGTACTCCGAATGGGCGCTCTGCCACAGCATGAAGCCGGAGAGCCGCTGCTCGCCGCTGGTGCGGATCACCAGGTCGGGGTCGGGCTGGCCGCGGGTGTACAGGTGCGAGGAGATCATGTCGATGTCGACGATCTCCGCGAGCTCGTCGTACGAGGTCCCGCGCACGGCGTGGTCCTGGAGCAGGGACCGCACGGCGTCCGCGATCTCCTGGCGGCCGCCGTAGCCCACGGCGACGTTGACGAGTATCCCGCTGTTGCCGATGGTGGCGTGCTCCGCCTCCTTCAGCACCAGCTGGGTGTGGCCCGGCAGGAGGTCCATCGTGCCGACGTGGTGGACCCGCCAGCGGCCGTCGGCCGCGAGGTCGCGCACGGCGTCCTCGATGATGCCGAGGAGCGGTGTCAGCTCCTCCTCAGGACGGTCGAGGTTGTCGGTGGACAGCAGCCAGAGCGTGACGACTTCCACATTGGTCTCGGAGCACCAGCCGAGCAGCTCCTGGATCTTGCTGGCGCCCGCCTTGTGTCCCTGCTCCGTGGTGCCGCCCGACGCCTTGGCCCAGCGCCGGTTGCCGTCGAGGATGACGCCGATGTGCTTGGGGCCCTGGGCGAGGTCGAGGCGCCGTTCCACCCGGTGGGCGTACAGCCGGTACACAAGGTCGCGCAGGTTCACTGGGTCCACCTCATCCGTCGTGTGGGGATCGCCCGCGAGCCGCGACAGCTCCATGGCCAGCGTGCCGGAGCACAGGGCCGCGGCGGGGCCCCGAGGCCGTCACACTACTGCGCGCACGGCACAGGCACCCAACTCGGTCTGTCACAAGTCCGTGATAAGGAAAGACGTGTGACTGATTCTTCCCTGTATCTGGCCGCCGACGAGCGGTACGACGCGATGGAGTACCGCCGTACGGGCCGCAGCGGGCTCAAACTGCCGGCGATCTCCCTCGGCCTGTGGCACAACTTCGGCGACGACTTCGCGCTGGAGAACCAGCGCGCGATCCTGCGCCGCGCCTTCGACCTCGGCATCACCCACTTCGACCTGGCGAACAACTACGGGCCGCCGCCCGGCTCGGCCGAGCTGAACTTCGGCAAGCTGTTCTCCCAGGACTTCGCCCCGTACCGGGACGAGCTGATCATCTCGACCAAGGCGGGCTACCGGATGACGCCGGGCCCGTACGGCGAGTGGGGCTCCCGCAAGTACCTGCTGTCGTCGCTCGACGCCTCCCTGAAGCGGATGGGCCTCGACCACGTCGACATCTTCTACTCGCACCGGCCGGACCCCGAGACCCCGCTCGAGGAGACGATGGGCGCGCTGGCGTCCGCGGTCCAGCAGGGCAAGGCCCTCTACGTCGGCGTCTCCTCCTACAACGCGGAGATGACGGCGCGGGCCGCGGCGATCCTCAAGGACATGGGGGTGCCCGCGCTGATCCACCAGCCGTCCTACTCGATGATCAACCGCTGGATCGAGGACGACGGCCTGCTGGACACCCTGGAGAGCGCGGGCATGGGCTGCATCTCCTTCGTGCCGCTCGCGCAGGGCCTGCTCACGGACAAGTACCTGGACGGCATCCCCGAGGGCTCGCGGGCCTCCCAGGGCAAGTCCCTGGACCCGAAGCTCCTCGACGAGGAGGTCACCCGGCGGCTCAACGGCCTCAACGAGATCGCCCGGCGCCGCGGCCAGTCCCTGGCACAGCTGGCCCTGCTGTGGGTGCTGCGCGACCCGCGCATGACCTCGGCGCTGATCGGCGCCTCGAAGGTGAAGCAGGTCGAGCAGAACGTGGCCGCGCTCGCGGGCGCCCCGCTGACCGCGGAGGAGCTCGCGGAGATCGACGCCTTCGCCGTGGACACCGAGGGCACCAACATCTGGGCGGGCCGGAGCTGACGCGGCGCTGAGCGGAGGGGGCGCGGGAGGCCGCGCGTGGCGGGAGGCGCCGCGCGTGGCCGTGCCCGGCACAGAAAACGGGCCGGTCCGTGGGGGGGGATACGGACCGGCCCGAGGGGGGGTCTCCACCATAACCCTTCGTGAGGACGGACGGGAGCCGGGCCGCCGGAGGATGACGCTCCGCAGGCGGCCGACTGCCCCGTGTGGCCTCGGAATTCCGGCCTCCGGACGCCTGCGGGGAGGCGCGGCGCCGGTGCGGCGCCCCGGGTGTGTCGTAACCCTCAGGAGCGACGGAGGCCCCGGGCGCCGGCTTGACGCCGGGGCGCGCAAGCCGGTCCTGCGGACGGCTTGCGCGCCTCGATGAGGAAGCGCGTGGTCGTCGCGGTGAAGGGGCCGTCGCTGCGGATCGCGGCGTGCAGGAGCGCGAGGCGGTCGCGGTACCGCTCCACGGTGAAGTCCGGCACCATCCACACCACCTTGCGCAGGAAGTACACGACGGCGCCGATGTCGTGGAAGGCGGTGTGCAGCGCGGCCGTCCGCAGCACCACCACGTCGAGTCCTGCCGCCTCGGCCGCCGCACGCGCGGCCTCCGGGTCACGCGCCGAGCGCACCTCGGGCGGCTGGGACCCGAGGAAGTACTCCACGAGCTCGAAGACGGAGGCGGGCCCGACCTCCTGCGAGAGGTACGTGCCGCCGGGGCGCAGCACCCGCGCGATCTCGTCCCACCGCGCCCGTACCGGGTGCCGGCTGACGACCAGGTCGAAGGCGCCGTCCCCGAACGGCAGCGGCCCGCCGGTCGCGGTCGCGACGACCACGGCGCCGCGCGGGCGCAGGCGCTCGGCGGCGCGGGCGACGTTCGGGGGCCAGGACTCGGTGGCGGCGGTCAGCCGCGGCAGCACGGGCACGCCGGCGAGGACCTCGCCGCCGCCGGTCTCGATGTCCAGGGCCGCGCGGGCGCGGGCCATCCGCGCGGCGACGGTCCGCGCGTACCCCCAGGGCGGCCGCTCCTCGGTGGCGCGCCCGTCCAGCCAGGAGAAGTCCCACCCCTCCACGGACACGGCCGCCGCCTCGGCGACCAGCTCGTCGAAGCCACGGGGGTCGCCGGTGGCGCGGGGGCGGATGGGGTCGGCCATGGGGCGATGGTGGCAAGCGGGGCGGGGGCGGGGCCAGCGGTTTGTGCGGGGGCGTTGCCGGGGGGCCGGTGGTGAGGGCGGGCCGCGCGCCGGCGTCAGGCTGTGAGGGCGCCCGTCAGGAGGGCGACGCAGGCGCCGGCGATCATGAAGGGGCCGAAGGGGACGGCCGTCGAGCGGCCTGCGCGGCGCAGCGCCATCAGGGCCAGGCCGTAGAGGGCGCCGAGGAGGAACCCGGCGAACGCGCCGAGGAAGAGGACGGGCCAGCCGTACCAGCCGAGGGCGCAGCCGAGCGGCAGGGCGAGCTTGACGTCGCCGAAGCCGAGGCCGCGCGGGTTGACGAGGAAGAGTGCGGTGTACGCGGCGCCCAGCGCGAGCCCGCCGAGCAGTGCGGTGGGCCATGAGCCGCCGTGCCCCGGCACCAGCGCGGCGGCGCCGAGCAGCAGCGGGGTCGCGGCGGCAAGGGGCAGGGTCAGCGGGTCGGGCAGCCGCCGCACCGCCAGGTCCACGGTGGCGAGCAGCGCGGCGACCGGGGCGATGAGCAGCCACACCACGAGTTCGGGCCGGGGCCCGCAGGCGGCCGCGAGCAGCCCGCAGGCGAGCGCCGTGACGGCGGTGGCGGCGCGGCCGGCAGCGGGGCGGCGCGGGCAGCGGGGGCAGGGCGCCCCGCCGACCCAGCCGGCCGGGCCCGCGGGCAGCGGATGCCCCTCGGGGCAGGCCGTGGGCCGGGGCGCGCCGGGCTCGACGGCGAGCCGGTACGCGGCCCGCGGCAGGCACCGCGCCGCCAGGGCGCCCCACAGCAGCGCCGCGGCGGTCGTCAGCGGTACGGGATCCACGCAACCGACCCTAGTCCCGGCCGGGTTGGCGCGGTGCGCTCGCCCGCTGCCGCGGCCGGGCCCGCGTTACGCTCTGGCCCCATGGGCCAGTGGCGTGACGGCAGCGGGACGTTGACGGTCGAGCCGGACGGGGGCGCGGCGGGCGGGGCGGCCGTGCCGCTGGAGATCGCGGCGTCGTACGGGACCAGGCGGCGCGGACTGCTCGGGCGGGACGGGGTGGCGGGGGCGCTGCTGCTGACCCCGTGCGCCGGCGTCCACACCTTCGGCATGCGGTTCGCGATCGACGTGGCGTACCTCGACCGGCGGCTGCGGGTCCTCGCGGTCCAGACGCTGCGCCCCGGCCGCCTGCCCCGGCCCCGGCTGCGCGCCCGGCACGTCCTGGAGGCCGAGGCGGGCGCGATGGCGGGGTGGGGGCTGCGGGCGGGTGCCGTGGTGCGGGTGGAGGCCGGGGGCGCGGCCGGGGCGGGCGCGGCCGGGCGCGGGTAGCGGGGCGCGCAGGCGGGCGCCACGGGCCTCAACTGCCCACGGCCGAGCCCGCGGAGCCGGCGCCGTCGGCCGAACTCGTCGTGGTGTCCGAGCCGCTGTCCGAGCCGCTGTCCGAGCCGCCGCTCCCGGCGTCCGTGCGGGGGAACGAGACCTCGACGCGGCGGTTCTTCTTGCGGCCGTCCTCCGTGCTGTTGTCGGCGATCGGGAACTCCTCGCCGTAGCCCCGGATCTCGTAGGTGATCCCGGCGTCGGACAGCCGCTGCTCCAGCAGGCTGTGCACGGCCTCCGCGCGCTGCTTGGACAGGACGAGGCCGTGCGCCGACGTGCCGAGGTTGTCGGTGAAGCCGAAGACGCGGACGTTGCCGGCGTGCTGCCGCTCGATCTCGTCCGCGATCGCGGAGATGCGCGAGCTGGCGTCGGGCGAGAGCTTGGCGCTGTCCTTGGAGAAGAGGACCTCGGCCTGGAGGGCGAACGTCACGGTGTCGGGGGTGTCGGAGCGGCGCTCCTCGCCGCCCTGCGACTCCACGACGGACACGATGTCGAGCACGCGCGCGGGCGCGAGGGTGGCGCCGGCCCTGAGCTTGAGCCCTGGCGCGTGGCCGTCGACGGCGGGCGGCGGCGAGGACGCGGCAGCGCCGGGCGGCCCGACGGGCTCGTCGTCCGCGGACGCGGGCGCGGCGGGCAGCACGAGCGCGCACTGCGCGACGACGGTCACCAGCACACCCGCCCCGAGAGCGAGAGCACGCGGCCCACCACCGGAACGCGGCGCCCGGGGGCGCTGGGGGGCGGGCATCAGGAGATCGCAATCGTGGTCGGCGGCAGGCCGGGGAAGTCCATCTGCACCTGGGTGGTGGAGGTGGGCGGTGAGGGGAACTGCGCGAAGAAGGACACGGTCGCGTGCGGCTCGAAGTTCGGCAGGTTGACGGTGGTGAGGGGATAGCCGTCCGTGTCCCTCAGTACGTAATAGCGCTTCTTCTGGGCCGAGTCGACGAGCGTCATCGCGGCGAGCGACGAGCCCGTCCTGTTGACCTGCGACTCCTTGCCGTTCCACGCCGTGGGGGCGATCTGCACCTGGCCGGTCGAGTTGGTGATGCTGCCGGTGACGGTCAGGAAGCCGCCGTTGTCCCGCCGCGCGGAGGTGATGACGAACTGGAACGTGCCGCTGCTCGCCGTCGCCACGGTCGCCGAGGGCGAGGGCGACGCGCCACCGCCCGCCGCAGGGCCCTGGTCGCTCCGGGCGGGCGAGGCCGTCTGCTGTGTGTCGGGCGCCTTCCCCTCGTCCTTGTCCCCGCCGCTTCCGCCGCAGGCCGCCAGAGTGAGCGTCAGCGCGGCGGCGGTGACGGTGGTGGCTACCGCTCTGTGCGCCCGCGCACCATGCCACTTGTTCATGGGTGACGTTCCTTATCGCTCAATCGGGTCAGTTGTCCACGAGCCGGACGGTGAACAGGTCGGCCATGTCCGGAAGTCGGTCGAGATGTTTCGGGTCGATGGTGATGTCTCCCGTCCCCGGGCAGGCCAGACTGCCCGGGGAGACGGGCGTCGGCGACTGCGGGCCGCCCCCGGAAGCGGGTGGCGGGCTCTGCGGCGGCGTGGACGCGGCGGGCGAGAAGCTGCACCGGGGCTCCACCACGGCGGTCGCGGTGGCGGTGGCCCGGTCGTTCTCCGTGCCGGGCACCACGCTCCTGCCCACGGTGTTCTGGGAGACGACTCCGACGGTGAAACCCCAGCGGTCACCCAGGGCCGAACACCCTGTCACCGCGGCTCTGTTCGCATTGGCAAACGTTCCGGCCGCGGCGCAGGCCCCGCCGGCCGGGCCGGCCTCCGCGCCGGCGAACACCCCTGCGAGGAAGCCGGGGTCGAGCGCGGCGTCGAGGAGGTGGTCCTTGAAGTCGTCGCGCGACTGCTGCCCGGCGGCGAGCGCGGCCGCGTCGGCCGCCGACTGGGCGCCGTTGCGGGTGGCGCCCGCCTGGCCGACGACGAAGAAGGCGAGCGCGGCGAAGAGGACACCCGCGATCATCACGATGTAGAGCGCGGCGGCCTGCCCGGATTCGGGTCCTCGGGAGGTCAGCCGCCCGCGCCGGTCACCTTGGCGACCGCGGACTTCAGCGCGTCCGCGATCGTATTGTCGATCCCCGTCGCCACCACCGCCACGATGATCAGGGCCACCAGGATGATGATGCCCAGGTACTCGATGGAGCCCTGGCCGCGGTCGGAGTGGCGGGTGAGGGAACGGGTCGCGGTGTGGACCCAGGTGCCGACGTGTACCCGCGCCCTGGCCGCGCGCCGTGGCGTCGTGTCCTTCATGGTGCTCGCCTCCGTCGCTGTCATCGCCGGTCACCGCCTCTGCACGGTCGGTGACACCGGTGACCTCGGCACCGTACGGCGGGTAAGGGGCGCGGGGCGTGGGCCCGAGGGCCCAACGGTGGGCCCAGTGACGGTCAGCCATGGGTGCCGGGCCCCCTTCGCGCGGTGCCGTGCCAGCGGGCGATGGCCTCGCCCCTGCTGGCGGCGCCGACTTTGGTGAAGATGCGGTTGATGTGGTTCTTGACCGTCTTCTGGCTGATGAAGCAGGCGACGGCGATCTGCTGGTTCGTCATCCCGGACGCGATGAGCTCCATGATCTCCGCCTCCCGCCTGCTCAGTCCAGACGAATGTCCCACGTTTGATTGCTGCTGCAAAGATGCTGGAGGGCTGTTCGGCGGGTTTTCTTGCGGGCCAGGCGAGTCGGGGGCGCCGGGCCCGGTGGCGCGCAGGGCGTCGAGCACCGCGCTCGAAGCCGTGGGCGTGAGGTGGGGGCGGCCGCGCGCCACGCCGTGGACGGCAGAGGCGAGCTGGTCGGCGGTGAACTCGCCGTGGACCAGGTAGCCGCCCGCCCCCGCGCGCAACGCCCGCCGCACGGTGTCGGGTTCGCCGCTGTACGTCAGCATCAGGACGGCCGCGTGCGGCAGCAGCCACGGCAGGGCGGCGAGGCCGTCGACGCGGGGCATGCGGACGTCGAGCAGCACCACGTCGGGGCGGGCGCGCAGGGTCGCCTCGTACGCCTCGTGGCCGTCGGCCGCGGTGGCGACGACCTCGATGCCCGCGTCGTTCGACAGCAGGGAGGCGAGGCCCGCGCGGACGACGGGGTTGTCGTCGGCGACGAGGACCCGCAGCGCGGGGGCGGTGCCGCGGTCAGCCATGGGCGTGCGCCTCCTCCCCCACGGCCCGCCCCGTCAGGGGGAGTTCGAGTCGGACCTCCGTGCCGTGGGCGGCGCTCCCCCTGCCGACCCTGATGCGCGCGCCGATGGCCGCCGCGCGCTCCACCATGCCGACGAGCCCGAAGTGGCCCGCCCTGCGCAGGTCTTCGAGGGTGGTGCCGGCCGGCAGGCCGCGGCCGTCGTCGTGGACGCTGACGCGCAGGACGCCTTGCGGGGTGAGCCCGGCGGCGACGGCGACGCGGCTGCCGCCGCCGTGCCGTGCGGCGTTGTCCATCGCCTCCGCGACGATCGTCAGCACCTGGCGGCCCACCGGGTGGGGCAGCGGGGGCGCGGGGCGGGCGCCCGCGGGCTGCGCGAAGGTCGTGCGTACGCCGGTGCGCTGCCCGAATTCCCGTGTGCGCTCCGCGAGTTCCGTGGCGAGGTCGATACGGTTCGTGGCGCCGGCGACGCGGACGCTGCGCAGGTCGGAGAGGAGTTCGCGGGACTCGGCGGCGGCTCGGCGCGCGGAGCGCGCCACCAGCTCGGCCTGGCGCCGCACGGCGTCGGGGTCCGCGGTGTCCACGGACGCGGCGAGGCCGTCGGCCGCGAGGGCGAGGCCGTGCAGGGTCTTGGCGACGGAGTCGTGCATCTCGCGGGCGAGCCTGGCGCGTTCCTCGTCGACGGCGCCCGCGGCGGCCAGCCGGGACCGGGCCTCGCCGAGGGCCTGGCCCGCCTCGCCGAGGTCGAGCAGGAAGGTACGCAGAGAACTGCCGATCGCGCCCGCGGCCACGCACAGGCCGGGCAGCAGCAGCGGGGTGAACCCGCCGTGCCGCGCGCCGCCGCCCGTGACCGCGTACGCGCCCGCCAGCAGCAGCGCCTGGAGCACGGCGAACACCGCGGCGCCGCGCCAGCCGTAGACGAGCCCGGCGAGCAGGGGCGTGCAGATCGTGACGTAGGCGAGGGTGGAGTCGGGGGAGGCGGTGACCAGCAGCAGCCCGCCGATCAGCATGTCGGCGGCGAGGACCGGCGGGTGGCGCAGGAGCACGGGCCCGAACCGCTCCCAGTCGCGCACCAGCGCGTACGACACCATGAAGGTGACGAGCACGGCCGCGCCGGTCAGGACGAGCGGCAGGCCGCGCGCGGTGCCGCGCAGCGCGAACGGCGCGGCGAGCACGATCATCGCCATTCGGAAGCCGAAGACCTGGCGGCACAGCGCCTGCAGGGCGTTGACCTGAAGCGGCAGCGGCGGAACATGGCGCGGCGCGCGCCCACGTGCGGCGCCCGCAGCGCGCACGGTACGCCGCAGGGCGGCGCGGGCCGCCTGCGCGGCGGTAGAGGTCCGCAGCAGGGCCGTACGGGTCGCCGCGGCTGCGCGGTCGGCGAGGCCCCCGCGACCGCCGCCCGCAGCGGGGCGCGCGTCGGCGGCGGCGCCCTCCTGCGCCGGGGAGCCATCGCCGGCCGACGGGCCGGCTTCGGCCCCCGGATCCTCCCCCGCGCCCGGGTTCACCCTCCTACGCGGGGAGGAACCGGCACCGATCGGCCGGCCCGCGCCAGGGCCCGCGCCCGCGTCCGCGTCGCGTGGCGACGTGTGCGTGCCCGGGTGTGGCGCGTCCCGCATGGTGCCTCCTTTCCGGTCCGGTCTGCGTTCGTGTCCCCGCGTCGTACGGTCTCAGCCGCCCAGGAGTTCGCCGAAGTCCACGCCCGAGCCGTAGTAGAAGCTCATCGCGATCAGCAGCAGCGTCGCGGGGAGCATCACGAGGGTGACGACGAGGGTGGTCTTCGGGACGGCGCGGGCCGCGGCGCGGCGGGCGTTCTGGGCGTCGGTGCGGCGCATGTCCTCGGCGAGCTGGATCAGGGTGTCGACGATCGGGGCGCCCAGCTCCTCGCCCTGCTGGAGCGCGGTGACGAACGTCGAGACCTGTTCGCTGTCGTTGCGCCTGCGCAGCTGGTCGAAGGCTTCCCTGCGGGAGACGCCCAGGTCCATCTGGCGGATGGTGATGTGCAGTTCGTCGGCCCAGGGGCCCCGGTAGCTCTCCGCGACCCGTTCGAGCGCCTGCCGGAAGCCGAGCCCGGCGGAGACGACGACGGCGAGGACGTCGAGGAAGTCGGGGAGGGTGCGCTCGATGTCGTTGCGGCGCCTGCGGGTGGCGGCCCGGATGATCACGTCGGTCCAGACGAGGCCGAAGACCAGGGCCGCGACGCCCAGCGGGAACTGGCCGCGCGCGGTGAGGGCGAGGAACGCGAGGATGCCGAGCCCGCCGAAGACGGCGCGCCGCGCGGCGTAGCGGTCCACGGTGAGGCCGCCCGGGTTGCCCGCGCGGTCGAGGCGCCTGCGCAGCGCGTCCACGCGCCGGGGGCCCATGAGCCGCAGCACGGCGGGCGCGTACCGCATGCCGACGCGGTCGATGCCGGAGCCGACCGCCGAGGTGCGGGTGGCGCCGACCTCCAGGGCGACGCTGAGGTCGCTGGGGAGTCTGGCGTCCGCGCGGTACATGCGGATGCCGTGGAAGACGCCGTACACCGAGAGTCCGAAGACGACGGCGAGCGGCAGGGCGAGTGCGGTCACGGCCTGCTCGCCTCCCGCGCTGCGGCGCCTGCTGTGCTGTGGTCCACGCGTGCGGTGCCCGCTGCCTGGAGTCTCATGGGTGCGCTCCTCTCCGCCCGGTCAGACCCGGACCGTCGACATGCGGCGGATCAGGAACAGCCCGGCGCCGTACAGCAGGAACGCCACGACCGTGGCGAACCTGCCGGGGCCCGACGAGGTCATGCGGTCGAGCGCGCCGGGTGTCGCCTGGTTGATCAGCAGGAGGAAGGCGAGGCCGAGCGCGGGGACGGCGACGGCGGTGACCTTGATCTGGGACAGCATGGTGGTGACCTCCCTGCGGGTCTCCTTGCGCTCCTCCAGGGTCCTGGTGAGGTTGCGCAGCGAGCTGACGACCTGGCCGCCCGCGCGGTTCGACAGGACGAGGGTGGTGACGAGGACGACGAGTTCCCTGGAGGGCAGCCGCCGCGCGAGCTCGTCGAGCGCGTCCTCGAAGGAGTGGCCGACGGCGAGCCGGTCGGAGACCCGGCGCAGCTCCTCGCCCGCCGGGTCGTCGAGTTCGTCGGCGGCCATCGACAGGGCGGTGCGCATCGCGAGTCCTGCCTGGGTGGCGTTGGCGAGGACCCGGGTGAGCTCGGGGAGCTGGTTGATGAACGCCTCGGTGCGCTTGGCGCGCTGCCAGTTGAGGAAGGCGCTCGCGCCCCAGAGTCCGGCGAGCGCGGCGAGCAGCCCGAAGAAGGGCGCGAGGAACGCGCCGACGAAGAAGTAGACGACGAGCAGGCCCGCGACCGTGGCGAGGGCGAACTCGCCCGGGGTGAGGGAGAGTCCGGTGACGGCGATCTTGCGTTCGAGGTACCGGCCGACGCGGGTGCGGCGGAGCCTGCGGTCCACGCCGGGGAAGCGGGGGCGCCTGCCCCCTGTGTCGGCCTCCGGCGGCGCCGTCTCGGTCATCCGCGCGATGAGCGCCCGCCGCCTGGACCGTCCCGTCGCGTACGCCTGCACGCCGACGACGGCGCACAGGAGCGCGAGGAGCGTGGCGCCGAGCGTCAGCAGCGAGAGGTTCGTCTTGTCCATGGTGTGGGCCTCGGGGACGTGGGCGGGGCGTTGTCGGGGGGCGCGTCAGGCGCGGGCGTCGGGCGGCGGGCCGTGCGGGATGTGCGCCGCGCCGTTCGGGGGGCGGGTGCCGTGCGGCGGCACGGGGGCGTACGGCGCCACCGGAGCGCCGGGTCCTGGCGGCGGCGCGCCGTCGGGCGCGGGCCCCGGCCCGTACGGCTGCTGCGGCACGCCCCCGTGAGGACCCTGTGCGGTGCCCGGCGGCAGCGAGGCGGACGGCGGCGTGCGCCAGGCGGCGGAGCGGCGGGTGGCGAGCTGGTCGTCGGACTGGGCGACGCCGAACGCGGCGGGGATGTTCTCGCCCTTCATGTAGAGGCGCTCGGCGACCCGGCGCGGCAGCGGGTAGTACGCGAACTGCCCGTGGACGCGTGCGTCGGCGGTCAGAGGCCGGGCGAGGAAGCGGCAGACGGAGACGATCCGGTAGTCCTCGTGCCCGTACGAGTCGACGACGGCGATCTCGGTGATGCGGCGCGAGCCGTCCGCGTGCCGGGTGAGCTGCACGATCACATCGACGGCGCTGTTGATCTGGTCCTTGATCGCGCCGAAGGGGATCTCGACCTCCGACATGGACGACAGGGTCTGGAGCCGCATCAGCGCGTCCTCCGCGCTGTTGGCGTGCACGGTCGCGAGCGAGCCGTCGTGCCCCGTGGACATGGCCTGGAGCATGTCGAGGGTCTCGCCGCCGCGCACCTCGCCGACGATGATGCGGTCGGGCCGCATGCGCAGGGAGTTGCGCACCAGGTCGCGGATGGTGATCTCGCCCTTGCCCTCGACGTTGGCGGGGCGGCTCTCCAGGGTGATGACGTGCTGCTGCTGGAGCTGGAGTTCGGCGGAGTCCTCGATCGTGACGATGCGCTCGCCGTCGGGGACCATCGCGGAGAGGGCGTTGAGCAGGGTGGTCTTGCCGGTGCCGGTGGCACCGGAGACGATCACGTTGAACTTGGCGCGCACCAGGCCCGCGAGGAGCAGCATCATCTGCTCGTCGAGCGAGCCGAGTTCGATGAGCTCGGCGAGGGTGAAGGAGCGCGGGAAGCGGCGGATGGTGAGGACGGGCCCGGTCAGGGAGAGCGGCGGGATGATGACGTTGACCCGCTCTCCCGAGGGCAGGCGGGCGTCGACCATCGGATTGGCCTCGTCCACGCGGCGGTTGACGGTGGAGACGATGCGCTCGATGGTCTGCATCAGCTGCTCGTCGGAGCTGAACCGCAGCGGCAGCCGCTCGATCCTGCCGCGGCGCTCCACATAGACCTGGTCGGCGCCGTTGACCATGATCTCGCTGATGGAGGCGTCTTCGAGGAGGGGTTCGAGGATGCCGAGGCCGAGCGCCTCGTCCACGACGCGGCGGATCAGCTGGGAGCGCTCGGCGGAGGAAAGGACGGGGCCCTCGCGGCTGATGATGTGCCCGAGGACGCGTTCGAGGCGGGCCCTGCGCTCGGTCGCCGCGAGCGCCGACATCTCGGCGAGGTCGATCTCCTGGAGGAGCTTGGCCCGGTAGGTGCCGACGAGGAGGGACTCCTGGCTCCGGCCGCCGGCCGGTTCGTGCGGGGTGATGCGGGAGCGCAGGCTCATGGGGTGCCTCCTGGGCTTCCTTCTGGCAGGCGGTCGCGTGGCATGGTGACGCTGCGGGTGGCGTCGCCGAGGTCGAGCAGCGGGACGATGGCGGGGATGCGGACGCGGGCGGTGACGGTGATGCCGGTGCCGCCGCCGTTCTCGGAGAAGCCGGCGCCGTCGGCGAGCCAGCCGCTCATGGCGGCGCGGCCCGCGGCCTGGTAGTCGTCGCCCTCGGTCTCGCGGTAGGTGGCGGTACGTGCGGCGGCCCGCGCCCCGGTGCCGGCCTGCTGCACGGCGTATCCGGCGATGCCCAGCTGGAGGGCGGCGACGGCGACGAACAGCAGCAGCGCGACGAACCCCGCGTATTCGAGTGCGGCCTGACCGCGGTCGCGCTCGCCGCGGTTCAGCCCGCCGCCGGGGGCGCCCGCGCCGGCGGCGCCCGCCGTACGCGCGGCACCGGCCGCGCGGGCCGCGCCCGCCGCACGGGCAACATCAGCCGTACGGGCAGCAGGACCCGCCGCCGTACCGCGTGTCCCGGGCGCGGAGCCTGGGCGGGCCCCGGGCGCGGGGCGCGCGTCCGCGTCGTCAGACGTCGCCATGCTGGTCCTCCCGTACGGCCGCGGCGTGCCCGGTGACGTCGACCGGGATGTTGAAGCCGGGGAAGAACACCGGGATCTCGACGTGGACTTCGGCGGTGGTGACGGGGCCCGTGCCGCCGCCGCAGCTGGGTTCCGCGTGGAAGGCGCCCGGCATGACGCGCTGCGCCGCCGCGGCGCAGTCCCCGCCGAGGGCGGCGGCGTGCGCCGCCTCGTCCGCCGCGTCGCCCGCGAGGGAGAAGGCGTAGCCGACGAGGGCGGCCTGCCACATGAGCGCGAGGGTGGCGAGGATGACGGGCACCATCCCGGTGAACTCAAGGGCCGCCTGGCCCCTGTCGTCCCGCAGGACCCGCACCAGCGCGGCGCGCAGGGGCCGTACGGGCGCGGCCCGCCGCCGCGCCCGCAGGGGCGGCGGCGCGCCGGGCGGCGCCGCCTGCTGCCGTGCCGTTCGCTGCGTCCTCATCGCTCACCGCGCCCCCTCAGTACCGGTTGTGGCGCCAGGACAGGTCGTGTTCATGACGTCGGGCGGCCGCGCCGCGCGGCGACCTGTCCGCGCTCGCTCCGCAGCAGCCCGCCCCTGCCGGTCCGCGCGCCCTTCGCGCCGCGCCCGTGCCTGACTGCTTCCTCCCCCTCGGGCGCCCCGACGATGCCGAGTTCGGCCGCGAGGCCCCACAGGGCCTGCCTGACCGTGGACTTGGCTTCGAGGTCCTGCATGCGGCCCGCGTCGACGGCCGCCTGGAGCTCCTTGAAGTGCGCGGGGACGGCGGTCCTCGCGACGCGGGTGCCGGTGATCCGTTCGACCAGCGGCGGCTGGATCTCCGCGCTGCGCACATGGCGGTTGACGACGGTGACGGTCTCCTCGGCCTTGCGGATCTGGAGCCGGTCCCAGAGGCGGACCATGCGCCGGGCGGCGCGCACCGAGACGACGTCGGGCGTGGTCAGCAGCAGCGTCGTGTCGGCCATCTCCACGGCGGCGGCGTTCGCGCTGTTCATCTGGGTGCCGCAGTCGAGGACGACGATCTCGTAGCGGGTGCGCAGGGCGCTGACGATCTGGCGTACCGACCGGTCGTTGACCTCCTCGCCGCGCTCGCCGTCGGCGGGGGCGAGCAGCAGCCCGATGCCGGTCTCGTGCTGGAAGACCGCGTCCTGGAGCACGCCGGGCGAGATGTCCTGGATGGCGGCGAGGTCGGCGAAGGACCTGCGGAACTGCACGTCGAGGTAGGAGGCGACGTCCCCGGCCTGGAGGTCGAGGTCGGCGAGCGCGGTGGCCCTGCCGGACGCGGCCGCGGCCAGGGCGAGTTGGACGGCGACGAGGGTGGTGCCCACGCCGCCCTTGGCGCCGCTGACGGTGACGACCCGGCCGCCGGGGCCCCCGTACAGTTCGAGCGCGCCCTGCCCGAGGTGGCGGCGCACGCCGACGGACCAGGCGGCCGCGGCCTGGACGCGCTGCGCGAGTTCCTCGTACGAGAGCGGGAGGGCGATCAGGCCTCTGGCTCCCGCGTCCATCGCCGCGGCGAACAGCCCCGGGCCGGGCTCCGAGGTGATCAGTACGACCGCGACGGCCGGGAAGCGCAGGGTGACCTCGCGGACGAGTTCGAGCGCGGGCACCGGGCCGATGCGCTCGTGGACGAGGACGACCTCGGGCAGCGCCGCGACCGAGTCGGCCGCGAGCCGGGCGAGGGTGTCGACGAGCGCGGTGGAGTCGGCGACGGGCGCGGCGGGTTCGGTGTCGGGCAGCTGGCCGAGCAGGGTGGTGAGGGCGCGGGCCGCGTCGGCGTGGGCGACGGCGGGGAGGATTCTGGTGCTCATGCCGCGCTCACTTGTCCCCTTCCAGGGTGTACGTGTCCTGGCCTGGCGAGGGGGTGACGGCCTTGCCGTCGGGCAGCAGCGCGAGGCGCACGTGGTCGGCGAAGGACTCGGCGTACGCGACGCGCTGGGCGTCCTGCGTCGTGAGCGCGAACGTGATGGGCACGGCCTGCTCGGTGCCGAGCGCGCGGTCGTCGGTGTTCTTCGGCTGGAGCGCGGTGATGCGGCCGACGTCGAGGACGCGGGCGCCGCTGACGATGATGCGGGACTCGTCGGCGGTGGCCTTGGAGCCCTGCCGGCCGCCGGCGAAGGTCGCGAAGATGTTCACCCGGGAGCCGGGGGTGATCTTGCCGGCGACGCCGGTCTCCGCGTCGATCATGATCGCGATCTCCTCCTCGTCGGGGGCGAGCGCGGGCTTGGGCACGAGCATGTCGCTCTGGAGCAGCGAGCCCTTCTTCAGCCGGGTGGCTGCGGTCTTGCCCTCGATGTCGGACAGGTCGGTGACGGCGTTCGGCGAGAGCCACCGCTTCGGCATGCTCACCTTGGTGAACTGCCCCTGCTGGAGCGGGGTGTACGGGGCGACGTCCTGCGCCAGCTCGTAGGCGCTCACCTCGGGGCCGACCTTGGAGTCGACGTCGCTGATCACCAGCAGCACGCCGGCGAACGCGGCGAGCGCGCAGACGAGGGAGACGAGCAGCAGCAGGATGCCGCGGCGCTGGCGTGAGTTCATGTGGGGTTTCCTCGGGTCAGGGCACCCGCGACGCGGCGGGGGTGCTCGTCCGGGGGCGTGACGGTGGCCGAGCAGAAGCCGCAGCGGTCCCCGATGAGGTCGATCCCGCACCAGGTGCAGACCTCCCGCCGGACGGACGAGACGAGTTGGTAGAGGACGGTGATGTCGGGGAGGTAGGCGGCGAACTCGACGGCGCGCTGCGTGCCCCACCAGGCGGGCGAGGACGCGGGCAGCGGGCACTCGCCCACCTGCCGCACGCCCCAGGCGGGGGCGAGCGCCGCGGTGGGCCAGTCGGTGGCCAGCCGGCCCCTGGCGACGAGGAGTTCGGTGGCGAAGTCGGGCCCGGGGAGCCGGCCGGCGTCGCTGCCGCCGTCCGCGCCGCCCCCGCCCTGCCTGCCGTCCTTGGCCGAGCCGAGGCGCACGAGCGCGGGACGCGGCGCGGCGAGGACCGCGAACTGGGAGCCCGGCACCCAGGACTTGGCGTGCGACTTCAGGCCGACCGGCACCTGGTCGAGCCGGGCGACGGAGCCGAGCACGGCGCCCCCGTACAGGTAGTGCGAGAGCAGGCGGGCGGCCGAGGCGACGACGCCGGGGCCGAAGTCGCAGACGGACAGCTGCCGCAGCTGGCGCACGAGGACGCCGAGCGCGAGCGGCGGCAGGTCGCTCGGCAGCAGCGCGAGCCGGTCGGTCTCCAGCAGCGCGCGCACGGTGTGCAGCCGGTGCCGGTGCGCCGCGGGCAGGGTGGCGGGGTGCAGCACCACCACGTACCCGTGCTGGTCGAGCAGGAGCTGGACGGCGGACAGGGCGTCGCCCAGCGGCTGTTCCTCAGGCGGCGGGAGAACGGCTGCGGTCGGGGTCTGCCGGTCGGTGGGCGGTAACACCAGATCAGGGCTGGTGACGGCGATGGCGGTCGGCACGGTGCTTCCCCGTTCGGCTCCGGACGCCGGGGCCCCGGCTGTCGCAGCTCAACTCAGTCCCTGCTGGTGTCGTACGTGTGCGCTCCTGCCTCAGCACTTTATCCGCGACCAGCGGCCCAGTGAACACTTTTCGGAGCGCGGGTGCCACCGTCCGTACATGAACACCCGCCCGCAATCGGGGCGTTTCACCCACCGGGGCGCCACGACCCGGCGCGGGGGCGGCCGTTGCGGGCGAGCGGGCGGCGCGGCCTTCCGCGCACGAAGCCTTGACAGCGGGCATTGGTCCGGACCAGGTTGGAAGAAGATTCCCCCCACACGCATCTCCCTCTCCCCCCACGGAGGCAATGCAGTGCATCTCATGTCCCTTCCGCCGTCCCTGCGGCGCAGAGCGGCCCTCGCGGTGGCCTCGCTCGCCGCGGCCGCCGCGGCGTTCGCCCTGCCGGGCGCGGCGCACGCGGCGCCCGCCGCGGCCGCCGCCTCACCGCACGCGGTGCCGGCGCACGCGGTCACCGGCTACTGGCAGGACTTCGACAACGGCGCGAAGGTCCAGAAGCTGGCGGACGTGCCGGACCAGTACGACATCATCGCGGTGGCGTTCGCCTCCGCCACCTCCACACCCGGGCAGCTGTCGTTCAGCCTCGACCCGGCGGTGGGCTACAGCTCGGACGACCAGTTCAAGGCGGACATCGCGGCCGAGCAGGCCGCGGGCAAGTCCGTGGTGCTCTCCGTCGGCGGCCAGAACGGCACGGTGTCCGTGAACGACGCGGCCTCCGCCTCGGCGTTCGCCGACTCGGCGTACTCGTTGATGCAGGAGTACGGGTTCGACGGGATCGACATCGACCTGGAGAACGGGCTCGACTCGACCTACATGGCGCAGGCGCTGCACCAGCTCGCGGACAAGGCCGGGTCGGGCTTCGTGCTGACGATGGCGCCGCAGACGATCGACATGCAGTCGACGTCGGCCGAGTACTTCAAGACGGCGCTCGCCGTGAAGGACATCCTCACGGTCGTCAACATGCAGTACTACAACAGCGGTTCCATGCTGGGCTGCGACGGCAACGTCTACGCGCAGGGCACGGTCGACTTCATCACCGCGCTGGCCTGCATCCAGCTCCAGGGCGGGCTCGACCCGTCGCAGGTCGGCATCGGCGTGCCCGCCTCGTCGAGCGCGGCCGGCAGCGGCTACGTCGACCCTTCGGTGGTCGACGACGCGCTCGACTGCCTGACGAAGGGCACCAACTGCGGCTCCTTCAAGCCCCCGACGACCTGGCCGGGCCTGCGGGGCGCCATGGCCTGGTCGACCAACTGGGACGCCTCGGCGGGCAACGCCTGGTCCAACACGGTCGGCGCGCACGTGCACGCGCTCTGACCGACCCCGTACACGCCCCCAACCGGAACGCCGTCCGCAGCCGCGGGCGGCGTTTCCGGTTTGCGCCCGCGGACCCGCCACCCCGATCCCCCACTCCCCCGGAATTCGTCGCGATGTCTTGACAAGTCCATTGGTCTGGACCATTTTACGGGTCAGGCGGTGGCCACCGTTTCCCTCTCCGCACCTCCATCCCAACCGTCCGGAGGCAGCAAGTGGAACGCACCCGACACAGATCCTGGCTCCGCAGGGCCGCGGGCGGCGCGGTCGCCGCCCTCGCGGCCGGCGCGCTCGGCCTGGCCGGCCTCGCCGGCACGGCGCACGCCGCCGGCATCGACGTGGCGAAGAACGGCGGCTTCGAGTCCGGGCTCGCCGACTGGTCCTGCGCGGCGGGCACCACCGCCGTGGTCTCCTCGCCCGTGCACGGCGGCTCGGCCGCGCTGCGCGGCACCCCGGCGGGCCAGGACTTCGCGCAGTGCGCGCAGAGCGTCGCCGTCGCCCCCAACTCCTCGTACACGCTGAGCGCCTGGGTGCAGGGCGGCTACGCCTACCTGGGCGCGACCGGGACCGGCACGAGCGACCCGCAGAGCTGGACGCCCGGCAGCTCCGGCTGGACGCAGCTGAAGACGACCTTCACCACGGGCCCGGCCACGAAGTCCGTCAGCGTCTACACCCACGGCTGGTACGGGCAGTCCGCGTACGTCGTGGACGACCTCGCGCTCGTCGGTCCGGACGGCGGCGGGGGCAGCGACCCGGGCCCGCAGGCGCCCGGCACCCCCGGCGGGCTGAGCGCGAGCGGCGCCACCGCGTCCTCGGTCAACCTGAGCTGGGGCGCGGTCTCCGGCGCCACCGGCTACAACGTCTACCGCGGCGGCACGAAGGTCCAGTCGGCCACGGGCACCTCCGCCACGGTCACCGGCCTCAGCGCGAACACCACGTACCAGTTCCAGGTCAGCGCGACCAACTCGGCGGGCGAGTCCGCGAAGTCGGCCGCCGTCAGCGTCACCACGACCTCGGGCGGCAGCACCCCGCCCGGCGGGAGCCCTGCCGTGCCCAAGCACGCGCTGACCGGCTACTGGCAGGACTTCGACAACGGCGCCGCCGTGCAGAAGCTGCGGGACGTGCCGTCGCAGTACGACATCATCGCGGTCTCCTTCGCCGACGCGACGAGCACGCCGGGGCAGCTCTCCTTCACCCTCGACCCCGCCGTCGGCTACTCCTCCGTCGACGCCTTCAAGGCGGACATCGCGGCGAAGAAGGCCGCGGGCACGTCCGTGATCCTCTCGGTGGGCGGCCAGAACGGCACCGTCTCCGTCAACAGCGCCGCCTCCGCCGCCGAGTTCGCGAACTCGGCGTACGCGCTGATGCAGCAGTACGGCTTCAACGGCATCGACATCGACCTGGAGAACGGCGTCAACTCCACCTACATGGCGCAGGCCCTGCACCAGCTCGCCGCGAAGGCGGGCAGCGGCTTCGTGCTGACGATGGCGCCGCAGACGCTCGACATGCAGTCGACCGGCACCGAGTACTTCAAGCTGGCGCTCGCGGTCAAGGACATCCTCACCGTCGTCAACACCCAGTACTACAACAGCGGTTCGATGCTGGGATGCGACGGCAAGGTCTACTCGCAGGGCTCCGTCGACTTCATCACGGCGCTCGCCTGCATCCAGCTCCAGGGCGGCCTCGCGCCCTCGCAGGTCGGCATCGGCGTCCCGGCCTCCACCAGCGGCGCGGGCAGCGGCTATGTCCCGCCCTCGGTGGTGGACAACGCGCTCGACTGCCTGGCGAAGGGCACCAACTGCGGCTCCTTCAAGCCCCCGACGACCTGGCCGGGCCTGCGGGGCGCCATGGCCTGGTCGACCAACTGGGACGCCTCCGCGGGCAACGCCTGGTCCAACACGGTCGGCCCGCACGTGCACGCCCTGCCGTAGCACCCACTCCCCCAGCCCCCCCTCGGGGCCGACAGCGCCGCCGCGCTCCTTCGGCGGCGCTGTCGCGCGCCCGGGGTCAGCCGAGGACGGCCAGCGCGTCGATCTCGATCAGCAGGCCGGGCGGCAGGCCCACGTACACGGTGGTGCGGGCGGCCGGCGGCGCCGTGAGGTCCTGCTCGGCGAAGTAGGCGTTGTAGATCTCGTTGAGCTCGGCGAAGTGGCCGACGTCGGTGAGGTAGACGCGCATCATGACCACGTCGTCCCAGCCCGCGCCGCCCTCCTCCAGGATCGCCTTGACGTTGGCGAGGGTCTGGAGTGCCTGCTCGCGCAGCGTGGGGCCCGCGGGCGTCGGGGCCTGGCCCGGCACGGCAGGCAGGAAGCCGACCTGGCCCGCGACCTGCACGATGTTGCCCTTGCGCACGCCGTGCGAGAACTTCGCGGGCGGCTCGGTGTGGGTGGCGGGGGTCAGCGCGGTCTTGTCGCTCATGCTGTCGCTTCCTTGGGTGGTGTGGTGCCTGCGTATTCCCTGCTGACCGCGTCCGCCGTGCGGCGGACGTGCGGCAGCAGGCCGAGGAGTTCCTCCGCCGTGACCACGACGTTCGGCGCGGAGACCGACATCGCGGCGACGACCCGCCCGCCGGGGCCCTTGATCGGGGCGCCCACGCAGTTGATGGACTCCTCGTGGCCACCGAGGTCGGTGGCCCAGCCCTGCTCGCGCACGGCGGCGAGCTCCTTGAGGAACGCGGCCGCGTCGGGCGTCGAACGGGGCGTGTAGAGGGGGTAGTCGAGGCGCTCGGCGAGCGCCCGCCGCTCCGGCTCGGGGAGGTCGGCGAGGAGCAGCTTGGCGACGGCGGCGACGGTGATCGGCACGGGCTTGCCGATCCGCGAGTACATGCGCACGGGGTAGCGGCTCTCGACCTTGTCGATGTAGAGCACCTCGCGCTCCTCGTAGACCGCGAGGTGCACGGTGTGCCCGCAGCTCTCGTTGAGCGCGACCAGGTGCGGATGGGCCACGTCGCGCACGTCGAGGTTCTCCACGGCCTCCTGCGCGAGGGTGAACAGGCGGGCGCCGAGCCGGTAGTGCTGGTCGCGCTGGCGGTGCACGAGGCCGTGCTCGTGCAGGGTGCGCAGCAGCCGCAGGGCGGTCGACTTGTGCACGCCGAGCTCGTCGGCGACCGCGCCGAGGTCGGCGGGTCCGCGCGCGAGCAGCGGCAGGATGCTCAGGGCCCGGTCGACGCTCTGGCTCACGGCGTACGCACCCCCTCGGCCGCCGCGCCGCCGCGCGCCCAGCCGGCACGGAGCCGCAGCGCGGCCCACTCGCGTTCGCCGAGGGCGACGAGCCGGTCGGCGAGCGCGCGGTCGGGCGGCGCGCACACGTCGGCCTCGACCGTGAGGACGGCGGCCGCCATCAGGTGGCCGTGGCGCAGCCGCTCGGCGGGCGGCAGCCCGCGCAGCGTCGCGGAGAGCACGCCCGCGGCGAAGGCGTCACCGGCGCCGACCGGCGCGACCACGTCGACGGCGGGCGCCGGCACGGCGACCGCGGCGCCGTCCGTGTAGAGCACGGCGCCCTCCGCGCCCCGCTTGACGACCAGCGTCGCGGGCTCGGGCAGGGCCCGCCGTATCGCGTCGGCGCCGTGCACGTCCCACGCCTGTGCCGCCTCGTCCTCGCCGACGAACACCAGGTCGGCGCCGCGCGCGTACTCCAGCAGGACCCGGGCCTCCGCGGGGTCGCGCCACAGCCTCGGCCGGTGGTTGACGTCGAAGGAGACCAGCGGGCGGCCGGGCCGCGGCGCGGTGAGGGCGGCGACCAGGGCGCGGCAGTCCGCGGAGAGCGCGGCGGTGATGCCGGAGAGGTGCAGGACGCGGCAGTCGTCGAGCACGTCGAGCGGCACGGTGGCGGGCGACATCGCGGAGGCGGCGGAGCCCGCGCGGTAGTAGGCGACCTCGTGGGCGGCGGCCGAGCGGTCGTTCGCGGTGCGGAAGTAGATGCCGGTGGGGCGCTCGGGGTCGCGCCGCACGGCGGAGGTGTCGACGCCGTACGCGGCGACCGCCTCGACGAGGTGGTCGCCGAAGCCGTCGGCGCCGACCCGGCTGACCCAGGCGGTGGCGTGGCCCGCGGCGGCCAGCGCGCAGGCCACGTTGGACTCGGCGCCGCCGATGGTGCGGGCGAAGGAGGGCACGTCCGCGAGGCGGCCGGGCCGCGACGGCAGGAACGTGACCATGGACTCGCCCACGCACACAACCTCGGTCACTCGCCGACTCCTCCCAATTGACCCGATGTCGGCTCGGATGTTAGACAACGATCAGCATCATGCGCAACGCGCGTTGCGCCATGCGCAACACCCGAGCGCGGCAGCCGATCCAGCAGGCAGGAGCACATCCCCATGGGCCCGAGCACCGAGGAGGCCGTCGCCGGCCTCGCCGGAATCCGCGTCGACCACCGCTTCAAGGGCCTGCCGCCGGACGCCGGGGGGCTGACGGTCGGCGAGCTGGCCGCCCAGCGCCGCTCCCTGTTCACCGGCGGCTTCACCACGCCCGTGCTCACCCTCTCCGCCGAGCACCTGGAACACAACCTCGCCCTGCTGGAGACGTACACCACGCGGCACGGCCTCGACTTCGCGCCGCACGGCAAGACCTCGATGGCGCCGCAGCTGTTCGCGCGGCAGCTCGCGCACGGCGCCTGGGGCATCACGGCGGCCGTCCCGCACCAGGTGCGGGTCTACCGTGCGTACGGCATCTCCCGGATCTTCCTCGCCAACGAGGTCGTGGACGCGGCCGCGCTGCGCTGGCTCGCCGCCGAGCTGGACGCCGACCAGGACTTCCGCTTCGTCTGCTACGTCGACTCGGTGCGCGGCGTGGAGCTGATGGACGAGGCGCTGCGCGCCGCGGGCGCCCGGCGGCCCGTCGAGGTCGTGGTGGAGCTGGGCGCGGGCGAGGGCGCGCGCACCGGCGCCCGTACTCAGGCGGAGTGCGCGGCCGTCGCGGACGCGGTGGCGGCCGCGCCGTCGCTGCGGCTGACCGGCGTCGCCGGGTACGAGGGCGAGGTCCCCGAGCCGGACGGCGAGCGGGTGCGCGGCTATCTGCGGCGGCTGGTGGCGCTCGCCGCACACTTCGACGCGGCGGGCCGCTTCGCCGACGCCGACGACATCGTGGTGAGCGCGGGCGGCAGCGCCTGGTTCGACGCGGTGGCCGACGTGTTCGCGCAGCTCCCCCGGCTGTCGGCGCCGGTGGTCAAGCTGCTGCGGTCGGGGGCGTACGTCTCGCACGACGACGGCCACTACCGGCACCTCACGCCCTTCAACCGGGTGCCGCAGGAGGGCGCGCTCGAACCGGCGTTCCGGCTGTGGGCGCAGGTCGTGTCGCGGCCCACGCCGTCCCAGGCGTTCGTCAACGCGGGCAAGCGGGACGCCGCCTACGACCTCGACCTGCCGGAGGCGCAGGTCGTGCGGGACGCGCGGACCGGCAACCTGCGGGCAGCCGAGGGCATCGCGGTGACCGGCCTGTCCGACCAGCACGGCTGGCTGGCCACGGAGCCCGGCGCCGCCCTTGAGGTCGGGGACTGGGTGGGGATGGGGCTCTCGCACCCGTGCACGTCGTTCGACAAGTGGCAGCTGATCCCGGTGGTCACCGCGGACGGCACGGTCACGGACCTCGTCCGCACGTTCTTCTGAGGGGCGCGCGATGGATCTCGTCATCCGGGACGCGCGGGTCGTGGACGGCACGGGCGGCCCCTCGTACCGCGCGGACGTGGCCCTCGACGGCGGCCGGATCGCCGCGGTCGTGGCGGAGGGCGCGGGGCGGCGCCCGTCCGCCGCGCGCACGCTCGACGCGGGCGGCCTCGCCCTCTCCCCCGGCTTCGTCGACATGCACGCGCACAGCGACCTGGCGCTGCTGCGCGACCCCGAGCACCTGGCGAAGACGGCGCAGGGCGTGACGCTCGAAGTGCTGGGCCAGGACGGCCTCTCGTACGCGCCGGTCGACGAGCGGACCCTCGGCGAAATCCGCCGCACCATCGCCGGGTGGAACGGCGGCGGGCCGGGCGACCCTTCCGTGGACTTCGACTGGCGCACGGTCGGCGGCTATCTGGACCGGCTCGACGGCGCGTTCGGCGGCCGGGGCACCGCGGTCAACGCGGCGTACCTGGTGCCGCAGGGCTCGGTGCGGATGCTCGCGGTCGGCTGGGACGACCGGCCCGCGACGCCCGACGAGCTCGACCGGATGCGGCAGTTGGTCGCCGAGGGCCTGGCACAGGGCGCCGTCGGCATGTCGTCGGGCCTCACCTACACGCCCGGCATGTACGCGGACGACGCCGAACTGACCGAGCTGTGCCGGGTGGTGGCGCGCCACGGCGCCTACTACTGCCCGCACCACCGCAGTTACGGCGCGGGCGCGCTCGCCGCGTACCGGGAGATGGTGGAGGTGTGCCGGAGCGCGGGCTGCGCGCTGCACCTGGCGCACGCCACCATGAACTTCCCGGAGAACGAGGGCCGCGCGCCCGAGCTGCTCGCGCTGCTCGACCGGGCCCTCGCGGACGGCGCCGACATCACGCTCGACACCTATCCGTACACGCCGGGCGCGACGACGCTCGCCGCGATGCTGCCGAGCTGGGCGAGCGAGGGCGGCCCCGACGCCACCCTGGCCCGCCTCGCCGACCCCGCGGCGGCCGCCCGCATCCGGCACGGCCTGGAGGTCACGGGCTCCGACGGCTGCCACGGCGTGCCCATCGACTGGGAGACCATCGAGATCTCCGGGGTCCACTCGCCCGGCCTCGCCCCCTACGTCGGCCGGTCGGTGGCCGCGTCGGCGCGCGCGGCGGGCGAGGAGCCGTGGACGGCCGCGCTGCGGCTGCTGACCGAGGACCGGCTGGCGCCGACGATCCTCCAGCACGTGGGCCACGAGGAGAACGTCCGGCGCATCATGCGCCACCCCGTGCACACCGGCGGCAGCGACGGCATCCTGCACGGCGGCAAGCCGCACCCGCGGGCGTACGGCACGTTCCCCCGCTACCTCGGCCACTACGTGCGCGAGCTCGGCGTCCTCTCGCTGGAGGAGTGCGTGGCGCACCTGACGGGCCGGGCCGCCGCCCGGCTGCGCCTCGCCGACCGCGGTCTGGTGCGGGAGGGCTTCCGCGCCGACCTCGTGCTGTTCGACCCGGACACGGTCGCGGCGGGCTCGACCTTCGAGGCCCCGGCGACGCCGCCGGAGGGCATCCCGTACGTGCTGGTCGACGGCCGCTTCGCGGTGGCGGAAGGCCGGCGCACGGACACCCTCGCGGGCCGTTCGGTGCGGCGCGGGGCGGACGGCCTGGCGCGCTGAGCGCGCGGCCGCGGCGCAGGCCCCCCACCGGCCCAGAATCGCACACGCGCTCGATTCGTGGCATAAAACCCTATGAGATTCCTGTGGGGACTGAGCCCCCGCGCGGCTGAGCCCGTCTCTCCCCCCGACACACACGGTTGACGGGGCGGGGAAGCGGGGAGCGCGATGAGCCAGGCCGCACGGGCGCGGACATGGGGACGGGGCGCGGGACACGGGCGGCGCGGCGCCGGGGGCGCGGCGCTCGCCGCGGGCGCCGCCGCGCTCGCCGCCCTGCTCGCGGGGTGCGCGTCAGGACACCCGGGCGCGCCGGGCACGGCGTCGGCGCGGCCCGGCTCGTCGGCGGCCGCACCCGCGCGGCCCCCGGCGCCGCCGCTGCCCGCGGAGACCTCCACGCCCGACCCCGCTCTGCCGCCGCCCCTGGTGTCGATGGACATCGCGCACGCGGTGGCGGGCGGCGGCCGGGCCGTCGCCCTCACGATCGACGACGGGCCCGACCCCACCTGGACGCCGCAGGTGCTCGCCGTGCTGCGGCACAACGGCGTGAAGGCCGTGTTCTGCATGATCGGCCCGCAGGCCGCGGCCCACCCCGGCCTGGTACAGGCGGTCGTGGCGGACGGGCACCGGCTGTGCGACCACACCGTCCACCACGACGAGGCGATGGACCACAGGGCCCGCGCCTACCAGAAGTCCGAGATCCTCACGGCGGCCGGGCAGATCACCCACGCGTCCGGCGGGGTCGCGCCGCAGTACTACCGGGCGCCCGGCGGCGCGTTCACCCCGTACAGCAGGCAGACCGCGGCGGCGCACGGGTTGCGGCCGCTGGGGTGGAACGTGGACACGAAGGACTGGGAGCGCCCTGGCGCCGCCGCCATCCTGGCCACCGCCGAGGACGAGCTGGGCAACGGCCCCACGGTCCTCTTCCACGACGGCGGCGGCGACCGGCACCAGACCGTGCAGGCGCTCGGGCAGCTGCTGCCGTGGCTGCGCGCGCACGGCTACCGCTTCGGCTTCCCGGTGCGCTGAGCCGCGGGCCCCCGGGCGGGCGAACGTGGGCAAAACCACGGCGCGGCCCCGGGGCGGCGCCCGTACAGTGGCCGTCATGCAGGTGATCCAGTCGACCAAGCTCGCCAACGTCTGTTACGAGATCCGGGGCCCGGTGCTCGACGAGGCGATGCGCCTTGAGGCGGCAGGCCACCGCATCCTCAAGCTCAACACGGGCAACCCGGCGGCGTTCGGCTTCGAGTGCCCGCCGGAGATCCTGGAGGACATGCTCCGCAACCTCGCCACGGCGCACGGCTACGGCGACGCGAAGGGCCTGCTCGCGGCCAGGCGCGCAGTCATGCAGCACTACCAGACCAAGGGCATCGACGTCGGCGTCGAGGACATCTACCTCGGCAACGGCGTCTCCGAGCTGATCCAGATGGCCATGCAGGCGCTGCTCGACGACGGCGACGAGGTGCTGGTCCCCGCGCCCGACTACCCGCTGTGGACGGCCTCGGTCTCGCTCGCCGGCGGCACCGCCGTGCACTACAGGTGCGACGAGCAGGCGGAGTGGCAGCCCGACCTCGCGGACATCGAGCGCAAGATCACCGACCGCACCAAGGCGATCGTGATCATCAACCCGAACAACCCGACGGGCGCCGTGTACGGGCCGGAGATGCTGACCGCGCTCACCGACGTGGCGCGCCGCCACGGCCTGGTCGTCTGCTCGGACGAGATCTACGACCGCATCCTCTACGACGGCGCCACCCACACCCCGACGGCCGCGCTCGCGCCCGACCTGCTGACGCTGACGTTCAACGGCCTGTCGAAGAACTACCGGGTGGCGGGCTTCCGCTCCGGCTGGCTCGCGGTGTGCGGCCCCAAGAGCCACGCGGCCTCGTACATCGAGGGCCTGACGATCCTCGCCAACATGCGGCTGTGCGCCAACATGCCCTCGCAGTACGCGGTGGCCGCGGCGCTCGGCGGCCGGCAGTCCATCGACGACCTGGTGCTGCCCGGCGGCCGGATCCTGGAGCAGCGGGACACGGCGTACGAGCTGCTGACCCGAATCCCCGGCGTGACCTGTGTGAAGCCGAAGGGCGCGCTGTACCTCTTCCCGCGCCTCGACCCGGCGGTCTACAAGATCAAGGACGACCGGGAGATGGTGCTCGACCTGCTGCGGGCCGAGAAGATCATGGTGGTGCACGGCACGGGCTTCAACTGGCCCGAGCCCGACCACTTCCGCATCGTCACGCTGCCCGCCGCGGCCGACCTGGCGGACGCGGTGACCCGGATCGGCACCTTCCTCGACGGCTACGGGCAGCACTGAGCGCGGCAGGCCCCGCGGCCCCCGGGCGCCGCGGGGCCCATTCGCGCCCGCGGCGGTCGTACCCAAGACCCCGCTGCGGTCACGCAGGGCAGCCCCGCGCCCACGCCGCGCGCACGCGGCGCCCCGCTCCGGCACACCGCCACACAACGATCATCGATTCCCCTCAGTTTTAGACTGATTCCAATGTAGGATGGTTTCCTGACGATGCCAGGAGGCCCTGCCATGTACGAGCCGATCCGTACCAAGTCGGTCCACTCGATGGCCGGCCCGCGCCCCGACGTCCCGCACCGCAGCCGCGAGGAGGAGCTGGACAGCCAGCTCGCCGGCTATCTGACGGCCCTCCTCACGGTCACCGACGAGCTCGGTCTCGACGAGGCCGCGGCGCGCGTGCTGCGGGAGATCGTGCGGCTGCGCGGCGCCGAGCCGGCGCGCGCCGCCGCGGACGAGGACCGCGACCACCACCCCGAGCTGCACCACCGCGCGGCGGCAGCGGCGGCCCGCGCGCTCGTTGTCGCCGAGGCGCGCGCGGACGTGCGCGCAGCGGAACTCCTCGCGGAGCGCCTGGAGGCGCACACCGCGGCCCAGGCGAACCTGCCGGAGCTCACGGGCGCGCGCTGACCCGCGGGTCCCGCACCGTGCGGGACTCAGCGGGGGCACCGTGCCGCCCGACCGCGAGGCCGCCGCCCCCTCAGGCCGGAACAGATACCTCCGGTTCGTTACCGGGATGCGCACTTCACCCGCCGTCCACCGGAAACCGCCCGGAATGTGGGGTTCCGAGAGCACGCTCCCCCTGTGAAGACACGCATCCTGGGAATCGTTCTCGCGGTGGTGCTGACCGGCGGCGTGGCCTCCCTCGTGGTCACCCGCCTCTCCGCGGACGGTACGGGCCCGGCAACGAAGACCGCGGTCCAGGTACACGGTGTGATCGGCTCGGAGAAGGCGGACTTCTTCGCCGACCCCGCCGTACGGAAGGCGCTCGCGGCCGAGGGCTTCACGGTCAAGGCCGTGACCTCGGGCTCGTGGGCCATGCAGGACCAG
Source organism: Streptomyces sp. NPDC047002 (assembly GCF_040704505.1). Classification (NCBI taxonomy): domain Bacteria; kingdom Bacillati; phylum Actinomycetota; class Actinomycetes; order Kitasatosporales; family Streptomycetaceae; genus Streptomyces; species Streptomyces sp. NPDC047002. Next base: position 102,857 of record NZ_JBEYWC010000007.1, on the reverse strand, counting down.
CCGCTCAAGGGCGAGGACTTCGCCTTCCCCTCCTCGCAGGCGCCGGCCGACGCGCTCGCCGCGCAGCTCCATGTCACCCGCGAGCTGCCCCGGCCGTTCTACTCGCCGCTCGTCGTGGTCGCCACCCGCGCCGCCGCACAGGTGCTCGCGGACAACGGCCTCGCCTCGCTCGACGCCGCGCACCGGGGCACGCTGCGGATGGCCGCGTACCTCAAGGCCGCCGACCGCGACACCACGTGGCAGGACCTGAAGGGCGCGGCCGCCCACGCCGAGCTGCGCGGCACCCTCACCATCACCTCCACCGACCCCGAGACCTCCAACTCGGGTGCCCTGCTGCTCGCGGACGCCGGCTATGTCGCCAACGGCGACAGCGTCGTCACCGACCAGGCAGGACTCGACCGCACCGCGCCGCTGCTGAAGAAGCTCGTGGCGGCGCAGGGAGCGCAGAAGTCCAGCTCCGAGGAGCCGTTCACGGACTTCATCAGCGGGGTCGGCACCCCGCTGGTGCTCGCCTACGAGTCGCAGGTGGCCGCGCTGCTGCTGGCCCACCAGGACCCGGGCGACCTGGTGACGCTCTACCCCGACACCACCGTGAGCAGCGACCACACCGTGGTACCGCTGACGCCCGCGGGCCGGCGGTTCAGCGAGCTGCTCACCTCCGACCCGGAGCTCCAGCGCCTCGAAGTGGCGCACGGCTTCCGGCCGCGGGCCGCCCGCGCGGCCTTCGACACGGCCACCGCGGGCGACGACGCCTATCTCAACAGGCCGCTGCGGGGCATCGTGCTCGCGCCGGTGCCCACCAGCGACATCATCCGGCGGATGGCCAGGGAGGCCAGGTCCTGACGCCGGGCGCCGTGGCGGTCCCCGGCCGCCGCCCATCCGCGTACGCGCAGCAGTCCGTACGCCCACCGCATGCCCAGGGGGGCCCATGTCCACACAGAACAGCACGGAGGTCAGCGGCGTGCCGGACGATTCGAGCGAGCTGGTCCTCACCCCGCCCGATCCCGTGCGGCCGGTGCGCACCGACCAGGCCTCAGGTCTTGTGCCGCTCGACACGTCCGTGCGCGAGGAGATGGAGCGCAGGGCCGCCGAGTACGTCTCCTCGCTCTCCGTACTCGACGCGCGCTCGCCCGAGTTCACCGCGCGCATCGGCGAGATCGCGCACCTCGGCGCGGGCGACATCCGCAGCGCGGCCCAGCAGTCCAACCGGATGCTGGAGCGCACGGTGCGCTCGCTGGCGAGCGGCGGCGAGGACGCCCAGGCCCGCGTGGGCAGTTCGCTGGTCGAGCTGCGCCGCACGGTCGAGGACCTGGACCCGCGCGACGGCGCGGGCCGCGGCCGCCGCCTGCTGTCGCGGCTGCCGGGCGGCAACAGACTGCGCGACCATGTCGCCAAGTACGCCTCGTCGCAGGCCACTCTCCAGAAGATCGTCGGCGCGCTCCGCAGCGGCCAGGACGAACTGCGCAGGGACAACGCCGCGTTGCACACGGAGCGCACCCGCCTGTGGGAGACCATGGGCAAGCTCCAGGAGTACGCGGTGCTCACCGAGGCACTGGACGCAGCGGTCGAACGGCGGGTGACCGCCGTCGAGTCGACGGACGCGGCCCAGGCGGACGCGCTGCGCGCAGACGTCCTCTTCCCCGTCCGCCAGAAGCACCAGGACCTGCTCACCCAGCTCGCGGTGTGCGCGCAGGGCTACCTCGCGATGGACGTCGTGCGCCGCAACAACGACGAGCTGGTCAAGGGCGTCGACCGGGCCGCCACCACCACGGTGTCGGCGCTGCGCATCGCGGTGATGCTGGCGCAGGCGCTGGAGAGCCAGCGCACGGTCGGCGAGCAGGTCACGGTGTTGCGGGCGACGACGGACGACCTGATCAGGGGCAACGCGGAGATGCTCGCGACCCAGTCGGGCGACGTGCAGCGCATCGCCGCAGACCCGGCCGTCGGGGTGGAGACGCTGCGCTCCGCCTTCCAGCAGATCTACCGGACGCTCGACGCGATCGACTCGTACAAGGTGCAGGCCACGGAGGCGATGGCGGCGACCGTCGAGTCGCTCAGCGGCGAACTGCGCACCGCGCGCACGCACGTGGAGCGCAGCAGGTCGGCGAGCGCGCTGGAAGGCGGTGCCGGATGAGGCGGCGGCCGCGCACCGGACCGCTGCGGGCGCTCGCCGCGCTGGCGGCGACGCTGCTCACGGCGACGGCCTGCACCTCGGGCGGCGCCGGGGACCCTGCGGCGAGCCGGGACGCGCCGGGCGCCCACCACCGGGGCGTGCTGCGCGTCCTCGCGTCGAGCGAGCTGTCCGACATGGCGGGGATCCTCAAGGACGCGAAGCAGGCGACCGGCGTGGAGGTGCGGATGACGTACTCCGGCACGCTCGACGCGGCGAAGCTCGTCGCGGACGGCGGCGCCGCGGGGACGTACGACGCGGTCTGGCTCTCGTCCAACGACTACCTGCGGCTCCTGCCGGGCACCGAGGCGAAGATCACCGACGAGACGCCGGTGATGGCCTCGCCGGTGGCGATCGGCGTGCGTTCGGCGGACGTCGGGCGGCTCGGCCGCGATCCGGCGGACGTGACCTGGTCCGACGTGTACGACGCGGTGATGCGCCGCGGACTGACCTACGGCATGACCGACCCGGCGCGCTCCAACTCCGGCTACGCGGCGCTGGTCTCGGTCGCCTCCGCGCTCTCCGGCGCCGAGTCGGCGCTGAGCGGGTCCGACGTGGCGGGCGCCTCGGACAGGCTGGCCGCGTTCTTCGCCGGGCAGAAGCTGACCTCGGGCTCCTCGGGGTGGCTTGCGGCGGCGTACCGGCGCGACACCTCGGTGGGTGCGGTGGTCAACTACGAGTCCGTCCTGACGGAGCTGAACCGCACGGACCACGCGGGTCTCACCGTGATCCGCCCCGAGGACGGGGTGATCACCGCCAACTACCCCTTCACGCTGCTGACGTCGGCGCCGCGTGACGCGCGCGCCGCGGCCGACGCGCTCACCGCGTACCTGCGCACCCCGGCCGTCCAGCGGCGGATCAGCGCGCAGACGTACCGGCGGCCGGTCGTGCCCTCGGTGGCGCCCGCGGCCGGGCTCGCCGCGGGCAAGCGGCGCGAACTGCCCTTCCCCGGCTCGCTCGCGGTGGCGAACGGCCTGCTCGACGCGTACGAGAACAAGCTGCGGCGCCCCTCCCGCACGGTCTACGCGCTCGACACGTCGGGCTCCATGGCGGGCCCGCGCCTCGCGGGCCTCAAGCGGGCGCTCGGCGGCCTCACCGGCTCCGGGGAGCAAGGCGGCGGCGCCGCCGACCACTTCAGGGACCGCGAGCAGGTGACGCTGCTGCCGTTCGGCACCGCCGTCAAGCACGTCACGACCCGCACGGTCGACCCGGCGGACCCGCAGACGTCGCTCGCGGCCCTCCACACGGACATCGGACGCCTGACGGCGTCCGGGAACACCGCGGTCTACGACAGCCTCGAAGCGGCGTACGCGCACCTCGGCTCCGGCGGCGGCGACGCCTTCACCTCCATCGTGCTGATGACGGACGGCGAGTCCAACTCCGGCTCCCCCGCGGGCGCGTTCGACGCGTTCTACGCGGCACTCCCGGCGGCGCGGCGCAACACGCCTGTCTTCCCCGTCGTGTTCGGGGACGCCGACCGGGCCGAGCTGACGCACATCGCGGCGCTGACGGGCGGCCGGCTGTTCGACGCGACGGGCGGTGACACGGCGCTCGACGGCGCCTTCGAGGAGATCCGTGGCTACCAGTGACGACGGCCGCAGGGCGCCCGGCCGGGTCCTCGGCTATCTGGAGTCCGGCAAGAACATCACGGGGTGCGCGGCGGGCCTCGTCGGCGTCGTCCTCGGCGCGACCGGCCTGACAGGACCGTTCTGGCCCGCCGCCGTGGCCGGACTGTACGCGGCGGGCGCGCTGGTCCACCCGCCGCGCCGCCCGGCCGCCCCGGTGTTCACCGAGGGGGCCGCGGGCGACAGCGGCGCGGACGCCGAAGGGCTCGGCGGCCTGCGCGCCGACCTGGCCGCGCTGCGGGCGTACGTGGCGGAGGCGGACCTGCCCGACGCGGCCCGTGCGGCCGCCGACGAGCTGCTCGGCCTGCTCGGCATGCTCCTCGGACCCGGCTGGGCCGGCGACGCGCTCGCCGGCGACCCCGAGGCCGTCCACGTGCTCTCCCGTGCGATCAGGCAGGACGTGCCGGAGTCCGTCGACTCGTACGTCAGGACCCGCTGGTGGCACCGGCTCCAGCCGGGCGCCCAGCCGCCCGAGCGCCATCTGGAGCGCCAGCTCGCGGTGTTGCGTGAGGAGGCGGGCGCGCTCGCCGAGGCCCTGCGCGAGGCGGGGGCGCGCCGGCAGCAGACCCACACCCACTACCTGGAGAGCCGCCACCGGGCACCGGGCACCGACGGCGCCTGACCCCGGCGGCTCAGCGTCCTTCTGCGGCCCGCAGCTCCTCGACGGCGGCCCTGGCCGCAGCGCCGATCACCGCGTCGGCGCGCGGCAGGCGCCGGTCGGCGCGGGCCGCCCGGGTGAACACCACGGCGGTGTACGCGCTGCCGTCGGCCAGCTCCACGACGCCCGCCTCGTGGCGCATCGCGCCGAACGTGCCCGTCTTGCCCGACACCGTCACATCGTCGTACGGGAAGCCGGACGCGAGCCGGTGGCTCCACGCCTGGCTGCCCATCGCCTCCCGCATGAAGCGGCACCACTCGGCGGACGCGGCGCGGTCCGTCCAGATCGCGCGCAGCAGCCGCGCCATGTCGGCGGGCGTGCTGGACGCCTTGGAGACCGGGTCGTACACCGCGTCGGAGACGGCCTCGTCGTTGTCCGCGACCCGGGCGAGCGCGGCGGCCGGCGAGGCAGCCCCGGTCTCCTCGACGAGCCGCTCCCAGGCGCGGGCGGCGCCGCCCCTGATGTGCGTACGGGGCATCCCGAAGATGCGGCAGACCTCCTCGACGGCCGCGGGGCCGACCGCGCGCAGCACCGCGTCGGCCGCCGTGTTGTCGGAGACCGTCATCATCAGCACGACCAGGTCGCGCAGCGACAGCGTCGCGGCGTCCCGCAGCAGCGAGAGCCCGGTGGGCCCGGGGACCCGGTCGGCGGGGTCGAGCGTGAGCCGCCGCACGGGGTCGAGCACGCCCGCCTCCGCGAGCCGGCAGAACGCGACCATCAGCGGCACCTTGTAGAGCGAGCCCACGGGGACGTTGCCCTCGGGGTCGACCGCCACGCGCGCCGCGGGGTCGCGCACGTCCGCCACGTGCAGCCAGCCCCGCACCCCCGCGTCGGCGAACAGGTCGCGCAACTCGCGTTCGATCCCGCTCATGGCGCGTCCCCCGCGGTGCGGGCGGGCGCCCCCGCGAGCAGCGCGCCGGTCAGCGCCCGCGCGGTGCGCCCGGTCTCCTCGGCCGCCGGAATGCGCGGGTCCCACACCACGCGCAGCCGCAGCGGAAGCGGCGGGTCGGTGGCCGCGGTGCGCTCGACGCCCTCGGCGGCGAGGGACCCGTCGGCGGTGACCAGCGTCGCCTGCCCGGCGGCGACCAGCGCGAGCGCGGCGCGCTCGTCCGGCACCACGACGGTCTCCACGCGCCGCCCCCTGCTGGCGAGCGCGTCGACGAACAGGTCGTGGGCCGCGGGCGCCTCGCTGCGCGGCCGCACGGCGACCGGCAGCCGGCGCGGCCCGCCGGGCCCGGCGGCAGGGGCCAGGCGCCAGGTCGGGAGGAGGGCGACGCGCCCGGCGGCGAGCCCGCCGAGGACCGCGGGATGGCGGATCACCGCGAGGTCGAGCCGCCCCGCGGCGACCTGCGCCAGCAGGGACGCGGTCGGCGCCGTCACCACGCCGATCCGGCCCCGCAGCCCGGCACGCGCGGGCGCGGCGGCGAGCGCCGCGACCAGCCGGGACGGCACCTCAGGCGCGACCCCGAGGCGGATGCTCGGGCCCTCGGCCCGCTCTCTGGCGCCGCGTTCGCGCAGCTCGCCGATGGCGGCGAGCGCGGTGCGCGCGTGCGGCAGCAGCCGCGCGCCCTCGTCGGTCAGCGCCACGCCCCTGCCCCGGTCGAACAGCCGCACCCCGAGCAGCGCTTCGAGGCGGCGCAGCCCCTGCGAGAGCGGCGGCTGGGTGATGCCGACGCGCCGGGCCGCGCTGCCGAAGTGCTCCTCCTCGGCGAGCGCGACAAAGATTTCCAAGTGCCGTTCCGTGAGCAAGCGGCCCCTTCCGCGTGCGGCGATACGACCTGTGAATAGCTCGTGGTGCGAGAGCCTATTCGACATGGCGGCGCGGCGCCGGTTGACTCCCCCTACCGCAGCCACCGCCGAAAGGAAGCGAGCAGCGATGTCACCGCAGATCCCCCCGGCCGCAGGCCACCGGCCCACGTCCCGCCGCACGGCCCTCGCGCTGGGCGCGGGCACCGCGCTCACCGCGGCGCTCGGCGCTGCCGCACCCGCGCGGGCGTCCGCACCGGCCCCCGCGCCCGCCGGCGAGCAGGCCGCCCGGCTCAGGGACGCGGCAGCCGCGCTCCGGGAGGTGGAGCGGCTGCGCGGGGTGCGGCTCGGGGTGTTCGCCCGCGACACCCGCACCGGCCGTACGGTCGTCCACCGCGCGGACGAGCGGTTCGCGATGTGCTCGGTCTTCAAGACCCTCGCGGCCGCCGCCGTCCTGCGCGACCTGGACCACGACGGGTCGTACCTGGCCCGGCGGGTGCACTACAGCCGGGAGTTCACCGAGGCGTCGGGCGGCGCGCCCGTCACGGGGAAGCCGGAGAACCTGGCGCACGGCATGACGGTCGCGCAGCTGTGCGCGGCGGCCGTCGGCGTCAGCGACAACGCGGCGGGCAACCTGCTGCTGCGCGCGCTCGGCGGCCCTGCCGCCGTCACCCGCTTCGCCCGCTCGGTCGGGGACGCGCGGACGCGGCTCGACCGGTGGGAGCCCGACCTCAACACGGCGGAGCCCTGGCGCGTGACGGACACGACGAGCCCGCGCGCCATCGGGACGACGTACGGGCGCCTTGTGCTGGGGAGCGTGCTTGCGCCCGCCGACCGGCGGCTGCTCACGGGGTGGCTCACCGCCAACACCACGGACGGGGAGCGGTTCGGGAAGGGCCTGCCCGCCGACTGGGTGCGGGCCGACAAGACCGGCACGGGCACGGGGTACGGGGCGGCCAACGACGTCGGGGTCGTACAGCCGCCCGGCGGGGCGCCGATCGTGCTCTCCGTGCTGTCGGCCCGTCCCGGGCGCGACGCCCCGATGGACGAGCCGGCGATCGCCAGGGCGGCGGCGGTCGTGGCCGCGGCGCTCACGTAGGCGCTCGCGGGCGCTTGGCCGCGGCGCTCGCGCGACCCGCGCAGGGGCCGACCGCGACCTGTGCCGTACGGGGTCGACCGCCGAACCAGGCCGACCGCCGGTACGGGTCCGCTGCCGTGCGCGGGGTCAACCGGGCCCCCGGAACCGTCGCCACGGCTCCGGGGGTTCGACCTCAGCCGAGGCGCTTCACCAGGGCGCGGTACTCGTCCCACAGCGCGGCCGGCGTGTGGTCCCCGAAGGTGTCGAGGTGCTCGGGGATCAGCCCGGCCTCCTCGCGCCAGACCTCCTTGTCGACCGTGAGCAGCAGGTCGAGGGCGGCGTCGGAGAGTCCGAGGCCCTCGATGTCGAGCGCCTCCCTGGTCGGCAGGGTGCCGATCGGGGACTCCACGCCCTCGGCCGTGCCGTCGAGGCGCTCCACGATCCACTTCAGGACGCGGCTGTTCTCGCCGAAGCCGGGCCACACGAAGGAGCCCTTGTCGTCCTTGCGGAACCAGTTGACGTAGTAGATGCGCGGCAGCTTCGCCGGGTCGCGGTCGGCGCCGACCTCGAGCCAGTGGTTCATGTAGTCGCCCATGTTGTAGCCGCAGAACGGCAGCATGGCGAACGGGTCGCGGCGCAGCTCGCCGACCTTGCCCTCGGCGGCCGCGGTCTTCTCCGACGCGACGTTCGCGCCGAGGAACACGCCGTGCTGCCAGGTGAAGGACTCCGTCACCAGCGGTACGGCGGAGGCGCGGCGGCCGCCGAAGAGGATCGCCGAGATCGGCACGCCCTTGGGGTCCTCCCACTCGGGCGCGATGATCGGGCACTGCCCCGCGGGCACGGTGAAGCGGGCGTTGGGGTGGGCGGCGGGCGTCTCGGACGCGGGCGTCCAGTCGTTGCCCTTCCAGTCGGTGAGGTGGGCGGGCGGCTCCTCGGTCATGCCCTCCCACCACACGTCGCCGTCGTCGGTGAGCGCGACGTTGGTGAAGACGGAGTTGCCCCACATGGTCTTCATGGCGTTGGCGTTGGTGTGCTCGCCGGTGCCGGGCGCGACGCCGAAGAACCCGGCCTCCGGGTTGATGGCGTAGAGACGGCCGTCCTCGCCGAAGCGCATCCAGGCGATGTCGTCGCCGATGGTCTCCACCGTCCAGCCGGGGACGGTGGGCTCCAGCATGGCGAGGTTGGTCTTGCCGCAGGCGGAGGGGAAGGCGGCGGCCACGTACTTCGGCTCCGCGGCCCCGCCGCCCTCGCTCGGCGGGGTGAGCTTGAGGATCAGCATGTGCTCGGCGAGCCAGCCCTCGTCGCGCGCCATCACGGACGCGATGCGCAGGGCGTAGCACTTCTTGCCGAGCAGCGCGTTGCCGCCGTAGCCGGAGCCGTACGACCAGATCTCGCGGTCCTCGGGGAAGTGCGAGATGTACTTGGTGGTGTTGCAGGGCCACGGCACGTCGGCCTCGCCGGGGGCGAGGGGCGCGCCGAGGGTGTGGACGGCCTTCACGAAGAAGCCGTCGTCGCCCAGCTCGTCGAGGACGGCGCTGCCCATGCGGGTCATGGTGCGCATGGAGGCGGCGACGTACGCGGAGTCGGTCAGCTCGACGCCGGGCGCGGAGAGCGGGGAGCCGAGCGGGCCCATGCAGAACGGGACGACGTAGAGGGTCCTGCCGCGCATCGCACCGCGGAAGACGCCCTGCTCGCCGGTGAAGACGTCCCGCATCCGCGCGGGGTCCATCCAGTGGTTGGTCGGCCCCGCGTCCTCCTCCTTGGCCGAGCAGATGAACGTGCGGTCCTCGACGCGCGCCACGTCCGACGGGTCGGAGGCGGCGTAGTACGAGTTGGGGCGTTTGGCCGGGTCGAGCCGGGTGAACGTGCCCTTGGCGACCAGCTCCTCGCACAGGCGCTCGTACTCGGCCTCGGACCCGTCGCACCACACGACGCGGTCGGGCTGGGTGATCGAGGCGATCTCCTCGACCCACGAGAGCAGTTCCCTGTGCCGGGTGGGCGCGGTGGTGTCGGTGGGCGTGAGGACGGGGGCTGCCATGTCGCGTGCCACGCGTGCTCCTTGATGAGGGTGTGAGTTGGGGCCCCTTGGGGGCTGCGACCCGGACGCTTGCACGCCATGCTCATCCGGTGCCGACCGCACTCATTTGATCATCCGGCCTGGGTGCCCATCTGTCCAGAGGGCCGCACACGTGAGCATCGCCACGGCCGGGCGGCGGAACCGCCGCGCGGCGGATCAAGGGACGCGCAGGTCGGCGAGGCGGAAACGTGGCAGGGCGCGGCGGCGCGGCGGGCGTTCGGAGCGTGCTGAAGGGGCCCTGACGTGGGCGTAAAGAAAGGGCTAAAGATTTGACAAATCCGCGGGGCGAGGGCCCGGCCGGGCGTGTCGACGGGCCGCTCGCGCGTCGGGGCCGTAGGCGGGGCTGCCCGTACGCCGGGGCCGTACGCCGGGGCTCGCGGAGGCGAGCCGGGCGGGCGCGGTGCGCGCCGCCCGGTCGCTGCCCCTCAGCGCTTCCGCGAGTTCCCCGTCAGCGGCGTGTAAACGCGCAGACGGCGGCGCCGCGGCAGCGACTCCGCCCCCACGCGCCACGCCACGGCGGCGGCCACCGCGGCCGCCACGCCGAGCGCGGCCGCCGGTCCGGCCAGCAGGAAGCCTCCCACGCACGCCACCGCGGCGACGGCGACCAGCAGATGAATCCCGTTCCTCATCCGAACCCTCCCCTCCGACCGCTCCGGCACCTGACGCCGGAGCACATACGAACGCTGCGTGCATCTACCCCGAACAGTACGTGACAAGCGCACGGCGCTCACACGGTCCGCGGCTGGTCCGCGCCTCCCGGGGTGCCCGACAATGAGCGGCATGGACCTCACCCCGAACCTCGCCTGCCTCGCGGACCGCCGGGCGGGCCTCAGCCTGCGCGAGCGCAAGAAGATCAGGACGAGGAACGCCATCCGCCGCGCCACGTACCGGCTGATCGCGGTGGCGGGGTACGAGGCGACGACGGTCGAGCAGATCGCGGAGGCGGCGGAGGTCTCGCCCTCCACGGTCTCCCGCTACTTCCCTGTCAAGGAGGACATTGTCCTCACCGACGAGTACGACCAGGTCATGGCGGACCTGCTGCGCGGCCGCCCGGCCGGCGAGCCGCCGCTCGACTCGCTGCGCTCCGCGGTCGTCGACGGCCTGCGCTCCATGCTGCGCGACCGGCCGGAGGAACTCCGGGCGACGACCCGGCTGATGGTCGACGTGCCCTCGGTGCGCGCCCGCCTGACCGAGGCCATGTCGGCCACGACCCGGCTGCTGACCGCGGTGCTCGCGGAGCGCACCGGCCGCGACCCGGCCGAGCTCGAACTGCGCGTCCTCGTCGCCGCGGTGCTCGGCGCGCTCCGCGAGGCCCTCCTCCACTGGGGCGAACACGGCTTCGACGACGACCTGTTCGCCCTGGTCGACCGCGCGGTGGCCGCGCTGCGCACGACGGACGGGACCGGCCGGGCACGGCCCTGAGCGCCGGGGGCCCCACGACGTGGCGCCCCCGGAACCGCCCCTATGCGCGCCCGAGCTCGGCGGCGAGCGCGGCCGGGTCGGTGGTGGGCGCGCGGCACACGAAGTGCCGGCAGACGTACGCGGCGGGCGCGCCGCCCACCAGCGGCCGGTCGGCGAGCAGCGGGAACTCGTCGCTGCCCGCAGGCCCCGTCGCGAGCACCGCGCCGGGCGCCGTCGCCAGCAGCGCCGTGCGCCGCAGCGCGGCCGCCGCGTCCCCGTCGCCGACGACGGCGACCTCGCGCGGCCCGTCGAGCGCGGCCTCCGCGACCGCGAGGCCCCAGCCGATGAACCGCGGCACCCGCGGACCGAGCGCCCGCACCACCCCGAGCGCCCGCTCGGCGGCGGTGCGGTGCGGCTCCGAGCCGGTGTGCGCCGCGTACGAGAGCAGCGCGCCCGCCGCTGCCGTCCACCCGGAAGGGGTGGCGTTGTCCGTGGGGTCCTGCGGGCGGCGGATCAGCGCCTCCGCGTCGTCCGCGGTGTCGTAGAGCGTGCCGTCCGCGCCCGTGAACCGGTCGAGGACGATGTCGAGCAGGAAGCCCGCGAACTCCAGCCACACGCCCTCGCCGGTCACCGAGGCCAGCGCGAGGAAGCCCTCGGCGACGTCGCCGTAGTCCTCCAGCACGCCGGCGTGCGCCCCCGCGGCGCCGTTGCGCGACGTGCGGGCCAGCCGCGCCGCGTCGTCGAGGTGCAGCCGTACGAGCAGGTCGGCGGCCTCCGTCGCCCGCTCCACCAGGTCGGGCCTGTCGAAGTACGCGCCGGTCTCGGCGAGCGCGGCGACGGCGAGGCCGTTCCACGCGGCGACGACCTTGTCGTCCCGGCCCGGCGCGGTCCTGCGGCCGCGCGCGGCGAGCAGCCGCTCCCGCACGGACGCGACGCGCGCCGCGTCCGCCACCCCGCCGCCCTGCGGCAGCCGCAGCACGGAGGTGCCGTGCTCGAAGGTCCCCTCGGGGGTGACGCCGAAGTACTCCGCGGCGAAGTCCGCGTCCTGCTCGCCGAGGACCTCGGTGAGCTGCGCGTACGACCACACGTAGTACGCGCCCTCGACGTGCGCGCCCGTGCCGTCGTCGCTGTCCGCGTCCAGGGCGGAGGCGAACCCGCCCTCGGCGGTGCGCAGTTCGCGGACGATGAAGTCCGCGGTCTCGACGGCGACCCGACGCGCGAGGTCGGAGCCCGTGGCGCGCCACAGGTGCGCGTAGACCCGGCACAGCAGCGCGTTGTCGTAGAGCATCTTCTCGAAGTGCGGCACCACCCAGTCGCGGTCCACCGAGTACCGCGCGAACCCGCCGCCGAGCTGGTCGTACATCCCGCCGCGCGCCATGGCCTCGCACGTGTCGGCGGCCATCTGCAGGGCGCCGTCGGCACCCGTGCGCCCGTGGTGGCGCAGCAGGAACTCCAGCACCATCGACGGCGGGAACTTCGGCGCCCCGCCGAACCCGCCGCGCTGCGCGTCGTAGTCCCGGGTCAGCCCCAGCAGCGCCTGCGCCAACTCCGGCTCCCCAGGCGGCCCGTCGCCGCTGTGTGCGAGCGAGCGCCCCGCCAGCTCCGTGACGATGCGCCCCGCGACCTCCCCCACCTCGTCCCTGCGCTCCCGCCACGCGCTGACGACCCCTTCGAGCACCTGCGGGAACGACGGCATCCCCGAGCGCGGCGCGGGCGGGAAGTACGTACCGAAGTAGAACGGCCGCCCCTCCGCGTCCAGGAACACCGTCATCGGCCACCCGCCCTGCCCCGTGGCGGCCTGCACGGCCTCCATGTACACGGCGTCCACGTCAGGCCGCTCCTCGCGGTCCACCTTGACGCTGACGAAGTGCTCGTTCATGTACGCGGCGGTCCCCGCGTCCTCAAAACTCTCGCGGGCCATCACATGACACCAGTGGCACGCGGAGTAACCGACCGACAGCAGAACGGGCACATCGCGCCGTTTCGCTTCCTCGAACGCCTCGGGCCCCCACGGCCACCAGTCGACCGGGTTGTCAGCGTGCTGGAGCAGATAAGGCGAGGTCACACCAGCCAACCGGTTCATACGCCCCAGCCTCTCACACGACACTCGGCTGCCTGTGGAACCCGCATGCCGCCATCCGCATGCCGGGGTGCGCCCATCCGCCGTTGCTCGGCGTAAGGCTATGTCCAGCCCAGAGGGCCGGCATGAATGCGCACCATGACCCCGGAGAAACGGTGCAGAACGACAGCATGCATCTCCGGCACCCGAGCCAATCATTGGCCTCGCCGAACGACCACAGAATCCCGGCCGCGGTGGTGCAGGGAGCACAGGACGAGCTTCGCGTCGTAAACCAACGAATGCTCTCGAAAACCAAGGAACCATTGAGTGATGTCCCAGGTGGCCCCGCTGTTGCCCCGCCCTCCGGGGAACCGCCTCACGGCAGAAGAACGTAAACACGCAGGATCGTGTGGCGCCGCTGGCCGTCGAGCCAACGGCGAATAAGTTCGCACCTTCGAGATGGCGTGGCCAAACCCGGAATCACTGTCCCTCACTCGGTGTCGATGTCGGCCTCACCAATCTCCTTATCCGCCGACTTGATGCCCAGGCTCTCGATGAACTGCCTCTCCCGCGCGGCCAGCTCATTCTGGCGCGCCATAATAAATTCGTTGAATTCGTCGCCCTTGAGGTGCTCGATGGACGCGAGACTGACCCCGTGTGAGTCTAGGATGTCGGTCCTCTCCTCCTCCGCGAGTCTAATGAGCGCCTGCCGGATCGACACGCCCGGCGGTGTCCTCATGACGATCCTATTAGCGGGGCTAGATGCCCCCGGGACCCCACTCTGAGTGATGATGTGGCGATAGGTCTCGGTATGTGCCGTCGCAAGCTGCTCCAACACGTTGGCGGTGTCGCCGTCGAGGTCCTTCCGCTCCGGGAACGTTTGCAGATCCCAAAGGAGGTATGCGCGCACGCGCGCGCTGCGCAGGTCAAAACGCTCGGGGAAGGAACGGGCCCGCTCACCGGAGTAGCTGAGCCCTCCCTTGCCCCGGGCGAAAGCCTTCATCTCCGTGATGAAATTCCGGACCTGAGTGGTGGTCGACCCGGCGAAGGTGCCCGCCAGCGACGTCGTCCAGAACCAGTTCCGGAGCTTGAGCCGCTGCTCCGCTTCGACCTTGTCGGAAAAGTGGAAGAAAACAGCGAGCAGCATAATCTGGATATTGTACGGAACCAATCGGGCCAGCGGAACCCGGACCTCGTCCCGCAAGAACTCAACCACCCGCTGGAGGATCAGGTCGGTATCCGTCACTGCGGCCATGAGCTGGTCCTGGACCTTGCGAGCCATCGTCTCCCAGGATGTGTCCCGCTGCACGTCCTCTTCGCCGGACAGCGCAAGGACGATCTGAAAGATCGTCATGATCGGAATCTCTCCGAAGCCAGAAGCAGCGACCCGCCCCTTGATCTCCTCCATCTTGTCGCTGAGCGTCTCCGAGCCAATGGTCCCGTAAGTCAGAGCGGAGACCATCTGGTCGGGACGCATCTTCTGGCCACTGCTATTGATCCTGGAAAAGACCTCGATGGCCTGCTGGAGAGTTCCGCCCTCCATGCGTACCACGGAAACCTTGTAGTTCTTTACTCGCTTTGCGATGCGCTCACTCTCTGTTGTGAGTCGGTCAGCCTCCTCACGAGAGGCGGAGACATCGGACAGCTTCCGTGCGTATTCGAGGAAATCCAGGGTCCCGAGAACCGACCGCATGGGCAGATAGTGGCTGGGAACCTCCTCGCCGCTCTTCCAGTGCCGGTAGCGCAAGCCGTCGTTTTCCGACCGGACGAGCGGCCGGTAGACCCACCACATCCAGTCCTCTTGCCGCGTTGACCGCGGAGCATCAGCCGAGCGGTGAAGGACGCCGAAGAGCGTCGAGAGCCGCTGATGACCGTCTAGCACGTAGGCGACCTTCGCTCCCTCTGATGCCGGCGGAATCCTGCGTCCACCGATGGTGTCGAGGCTTTCGAGCGGCATGGTGGTCTCCCAGATGAGCAGGCTTCCCATCGGATAGCCACGCTCCATGCTATCGAATAGCTGCAGCATCTGCTCAGGGCGCCACAGAAAAGGGCGCTGGAACTTCGGCACCCGCAGCTCGCCCTGCGAAATCCGCTCCAGCACCTGCTCCAGGAAGTGGACCTCCGGCACCACCGAGATATCCTTGACCACTTCAACATCTCCCATAATCAGATAACGCCCCGAATCTTCTCGAACATCGATTGCAATTCCTGCTTCACTCCGGGACCCAGGCCATCCAGGTCTCGCTCCGATATGCCGCCGCGCATCACCTCTTTCAGGAACAAACCCGGCAAGTCCGTTCCGAATCCCTCCTGGAGGGTGATGAGGTCCTGTACCGCCACTTCGTCGTACAGGTCACCATGGCGCGAGGGAATGACATAGGTCGTCTCCGCCCTCCCGGAATGCCGCCCCTTACGGTCGGAGCGATTCTGCGGTTTCCCTTTGAATCCATGCTTCATGTCAAAGTGGGCGCGCTGATCGGGTGAAAATTTTTTGAGGGATTCCAGACGCTTGGCCATGGAGGACATTCCGACGGTACTCTTCGGCTGGCGGGCTAGGACCCGATTAGGAATGTAGTTCTCCATCTCCCGGAGTCCGAGGACGTGCGAACTGACGCCTTCGCGGGCCGCAGCTTCGGCCTTCTCGTGATTGCCATTTCGGTCCGCGGGGTGGAAACTGTCACTATCAATGACCAGAACCACGCGCTTGGTCCTGGAGAACTGCCCCGCCTGGTCGACGGCATGCCGAATCGCGCCGTCCTTGCCACCTCCGTTGTACACGCCGAGACGACTGTCGTCCTTAGCGTCGACGACGTCCTCGCAGCCCAATAGTCGCGCGAGCGCCTCGATCATCTGCCAGTCGTAGGCCGCGTTCTCCACAACCAACACAGCTGGCCGCTCCAAATCCCGGAGATCTGCCGCCAGCGTCTCCCCAGCCACTCTGACCACCTCGGCCTCCCCCCCATGAGGCGCCCAAACCTGAGCCATGCTCGCCTTCTGCGCGAGCAGTAGGTAAATCTGCGCCAAGACCGGGACATGACGTTCCAGGAAGGCATGGACGGTGTCCACATCACGGGGGGAGATAACCCACTCGTGCCGGGCCTCCCTGAAAAACGCGATCAGCCTCAATATGAGCTCCGCGTTTTCGTCTCCCTGACCGCCTGTCAGTAGGTCGACCGGAATCTCAACGCGCATCGTTGATCCGATTCGCCTGCGCGTCAGCGAGGGCGCGAACCTCCTCGAAGTCCTCAGCGAAGACTCCCCGAGGCCAGTAGTCGAGGTTGCCGAGGGCGTCCACTTCGATCTTTCGCAAGGCAGAGGTCCCCTCGGCCTGTTCGACGAAGTAGATCTTCACGTCTTCCGGCACCAGCTTCCGCTCCGCAACCCGTCTACGCAGCCTCAGGAGAAAATTCTCGCTGTGCGTCTCCACTAGGAAACGCACGTGTGATTTCTGAACGGCATCGACATAGAGATCGGCAATGGCTGCGTGCGCCGAAGGATGCAGATGGAGCTCGGGCTCCTCCACGATTTCAATCACATGTCCGGCGGGCGGCTCCACGCGGTCCGCGGCCCGCTGAATCGCTATCGGCAGGAACTGGACCACTCCGGTGCCGACGTCATCGATGTGGACGACGAGATCAGGATCGCGCAGAGAACGCAGCTTAGGGATATACATCCCGGATCCGACGTCGGTGACTTCGAGGCGCCAGCCGGGCAGGATACTTTTCAACAGAGTGTTCACTTCACGGCCTATCAGGCCGCGCCCATACATCTCATCCGCGGCGAGTACGCCGAAAGCTCTTTCCCCCCGGTGACCGACATTCCCCAAGGTTCTGACCGGTGACCGGAAGAAGCGTTCCGGGCTCCTTCTGAACGGGCCCAGATACCGGATCTCATCGAGGCCTTCCCGAATCAAACCGGTGACTCCGTGTACACCACCGACGGAGTCCGGCCAGTCGGCCGGATCGGGCAGCAGTCCGCGGAATCCAACTTTGCCCTCGTGGCCGTCGACAAAATAAGCGCGCTTCTCCGGGGAGTAGGCGTCCTTACCGGGGATCCAGGAGATATTCGCAACCTCCGCTCCACAGGAGATCTCTAACGAGGAAACCAGTTGCATGCCCTGGTTGGCGATGTTCTGGACCTCGGCGACGGCTTTGACAACCTTGCCGTCCCCAATGCCGATCGATGCCCCCAGGCGAACGTGCCCGTGCGGTGACGAGCCGTGGATCAGATCGGCGAACGAAGGAGTGAAGCCTTGGATCAAGTCCAGGTCCAGAGGGTACGGGGAGTCACCGCGGATACCGATTGACAGAAGCGGGAGCGCTCGCACGACGGCACTCTTGCCAGCGTTGTTCCGCCCCAGCACGATGGTGATCTTGCCGAGCTCGACCTCCTGCTTCTCTTTGAAGCAACGATAGTTCTCCAGCGAGAACCTCTCCAACGACACTTGAGCTCCGTTCACTCGCACCATGCCCGGCGCACGCCGCCCCAACGGCGCGTCAGCGTGGCTGCGGCAATACTCTCAGACAGCGTAAGCACGGCACCCGAGTTTGGCTCTTCCCAGAGCTGCCCTGCCGTCAAGCTTACGGCTGAACGGTTTTGAGCGTCTGCAGAGCGGCGTGGATCTCCTCGACCGCGCTGATGCGCTCGGCGAGGCTCTGCTATGGGGACTGCCAATCCGTGGCCTCCTCCTCTGCGTCATCCCAGCTTAAGCAAGGTGGGGAGGGCTCTCTGGGCCCGTCGGTTCGCCATGCCCCATCCCCGCGTACTCCCCCCGCCACGGAGCGGAGCGCGAAGGACAAGTGGATCAGGTATGCCCGTCCGGGGCGGACGGCAGGCTGTAGACACTGTTGAGGGTCACGGCATCGCCGCTATCCCCGAGCGACCGCGCGCTGCTCGGCAGCCTGGCGACGAACGGTTTGGGTTCGCGGCCAGGCAGTGGATCTGGCTCGGCATGGTGTGCCGCGGCCTGTCCGCGACGTCTGCCCGAGCGCTACGGGGGCGTCTTCGCGCCACCGCGGACGGGCGGCCGGAGTGCGGGCTACACGAAGCGGCGATGTTGGCGGCGCCCCGGCCCCGGACGCCGCGGGACGTACCAGCATTCAGGAGCCGCGGTCGGGCGCCGGCGCGAGGTGGCGGCTCGACCGGCGGCGTGGGGGCCGGTCGCGGGCAGGGACGGTTGCGGCGCCACTTTTCCGGGCGCGCGGTCCCGGCGCCCGAGCGCCAGGGGTCAGATGGGCCGGGAAAGGGCCTCGTATTCCTTGTCCGTCAGGCGGAGGCCTGCCGCCGCGGCGTTCTGCTCCAGGTGCGACTTTCGAAGTGCCGGGGATCGGGAGCATGTTGGGTGAGCGGCGGATCAGCCAGGGCGAGGGCACCCGGGCTGGATCCGCGCTGTGCGGCGATAGCGTCCAGCGGGCCGCCAGGGCGGGCGAGTTCGCCGGCGGCCATGGGGAACCACGGGATGAGGGCGAGGCCCTCGCGCTCCGCGTGGTCGCGGACGGCCTCGGCGGAGCGGTCGGGCAGGTTGAACAGGTTCGGCATGGACACGATCCGCGCCAGGTCCCCGGTCGCACGCAGATCCTCGGCCGACACCTCGGACAGGCCGATGTGCCGGATCGTGCCCTCTTGTTGGAGCAGCGCAAGCCCGGCGAGCTGGTCGGCCAACGGCGCCTATGCGTCTATGCGGTGGAGCTGGTAGAGGTCGATCCACTCGACGCCCAGGTGGCGCAGACTCAGCTCCGTCTGCTGCCGCAGGTACTCGGGGCGGCCGACCGGGCGCCAGTCACCGGGACCCGATCGGGTCATGCCGCCCTTGGTGGCGATCACCAGGTCGTCCGGGTAGGGGTGCAGCGCCTCACGGATGAGGCGCTGACGAACGGCCCGTAACTGTCGGCCGTGTCGATCAGGTTGACCCCAGCTCCACGGCACGGCGGGGCACCCGCACCGCCTCCCGCGGGTCTGCGGGCTCGCCCCAGAGCCCCGGGGCCGGTCAGCTGCATGGCGCCGTAGCCGAGACGGAGCACCGGCAGGTCCCGCCGAGGAGGAAGGCGCCGGAGTCGGCCACGGGCCGCGTCGCCGCATCCGTCGCAGGAAGCCCCTTCGTCCGAGGTGCGCACTGGTCCGTGTGCAGGGAGGGCATGCGCGAGAGGCGCGCGGCCCGGCGGTGGAGAGGTCGGTCGCTGGGATCCTCTGGAAGGCCCCGGCGTTGTTGACGAGCACATCGAGGCGCCCGTGCCGCGCGCCGGCGTACACGGCAGCCGCGCGGACGGACTCGGGGTCGGCGACGTCGAGCCGGAGGAAGGCGGTGGACAGCCCCCCGGCGGTGAGCGCGTCGGCCAGGCCGGTTCCCCCAGCGGTCCGCCGGCCGCCGATGACCGCGTGCATGCCCGCTCGGCCAGCCGGGACGCGGTTTCCCGGCCGAGGTCTCGGTGGGCCCCAGGGCGACAGGGCGGGTCAGCCGAGCGCGGTGTAGGTCAGGCCAGGTCGGCGGCGTCGTTCTCGACGGCGCCGAGGAGGTTGCTCGCCGGGGAGATGCACACTCCGAGCGGCTCCGGCCCGACGGCCTCGGGCACGGCTCGCGCCGCCTCCACCGCGAAGCGGACGCGCCCGTCGGGCGAGCCGCCCCAGACGTCGTTCCTGCGGTTGGAGCTGGGCGCGAGGAACTGCTGGATGAGATAGCCGTTGGCGCCGTGCAGCTCGACCCCGTCGAAGCCGGCCTCGACCGCGTTGTGCGCCGCCGAGGCGAAGTCCGCGACGATGCCGTGGATCTCGGCGTCGGTCAGCCGTGCGGGGTCATGAAGTCCTTGAGGCCGTCACGGGTGAAGGTCCCCCTCGGCCGCGACCGCGGACGGGCCTACCGCTACGAGCCCCGTGATGTCGGGGTGCCCGACGCGGCTGGAGGGAGATGACGCCGCCTCTGGCGTGCACGGCCGAGGTCGCCTTGTGCCATGCCTCGATCTGCTGCGCCGAGTGGATGCCGGGGGTGTCGATGTCCCCCTGGCCCGACGGCGAGGGCTGGGGCCCCCTCCGTCACGATGAGGCCGGTGTCCACACGCTGCGCGTAGTACTGCGCCGTCAGGTCGGTGGGCTGTTCCCCGGGCCGTACGCCCTGCTGCGCGTCATGGGGGCCATCACGATCCGGTTGGACGGCCGGACGCCGCCCAGCTCGAACGGTTCGAAAACCTTGGACATGATCACCTTCCTGATCCGGGAACCCGGGAATCCGGGAGACGGGCACGCCGGCCCGCGGGCCCGCCGCCCGTGTGTGCCCGGCCGTGCGCCCACGTGGAGGGCGTATCGAACCGCCTGGGCGGCACCGGCAGGAGCGGCTCGCTCGTGGCGAAACTCCTCGCGGACCGGGGACTGCGCGCCAGGACCGCGTCGCGCAGCGGAAGCGACGTACGCTTCGACTGGGACGACCCGGCCACCCACACCATCGCCCTCGACGGCGCGGCCTCCGTCTACCTGGTCACCCCGACCGTACGGGTCACCTACGCGGCCCAGGTGGCGCGGTTCCTCGATCTCGCGGAGTCCGCTGGCGTGCGCCATGTCACCTACCTGAGCACGTACAACGCCGACGCGGCACCGGAGGAGATCGACATCGCGGCGGTCGTAGCCCACCTGGCCGGCTGGCCGGGCCTCACACATTCCGTCCTGCGTCCGGCCTGGGTCATGCAGAACTTCAGCGACGACCACCTCCCCCTGGTCGACGGGGTCCTCGCGGTGCCGAGCTGCGGCAACACGGAGGCGTTCGTCGACGCGGCCGACATCGCCGCCGTCGCGGCGGAGACCCTGGCGCGTCCCGGCGCCCATGCGGGCAAGCGGTACGCGCTCACGGGACCACAGGCCCTCACGTTCCAGGAGGTCGCCGAGACGATCGCCGAGGTCAGCGGCCGCCCCGTCGCGTACCAGGATCTCGACTCCGAGGCATGGATCGCCGGTGCGCTCTCCGTGGGCCTTCCCGCGCCGTACGCGGTGATGCTGCGTTGGCTCACCGGAGCCGTCGTCTCCGGCAACGGTTCCACGCCCACCGACGACGTCGAGAAGGTCACCGGACGACCCGCAGGCACCTTCCGCGCCTTCGCCGAACGCAACGCCGCCGTCTGGACCGCCACGGAGCCAACATGACCAAGCACGTCGCCGACACCGCCCTCTTCGGAGCGCTCAGCGCGTTCTTTCACCTCATCAAGGAGGGGCTGGCCGACCTTGTCGACGGGGAGGACTACTTCAACCTGCTCGCCGAGGACGTCGTCTTCGAGTACGTGATCTCCGTGCCCGGCTACCCTCGGCGCGTGCAGGGGCGACAGGGCATCATCGACCTGTACGGCGGCTACGGCGATTACATGAACGCGTCGAGCGCGGACAGTTCCGCGTCCACCTCGACCCGGAGAAGTCCACTGTGGTCCTGGAGTACGAGGTGCAGGGCACGTACGTACGCACCGGCCGACGCTACGACAACCGCTTCATCTCCGTCATCACCGTCGCCGACGGCAAGGTGACCCACTGGCGCGACTACCTCGACCCGGTCGCGGTCTTCGACGCCGTGGGATGACCGGCCGAGCCCCCGGCGGCCGGACGCAGCCGCGGCGCCGCGGGGAGGTGACTCCCCTCCCCGGCCCCGCGGATGGGGCGCCCGGCACGGGGGCGCAAGCACGCCCGCCGGCTCGCCGTGCCGGGTCAGCCGTCGTCCGCCACGGGGTGGGCGGCGAGCGCCTCGCTCCGTGTGCCGTAGACGGCGAACACCCCTTCGGCGCCGGTGAGGGCGAGGAGACGGGCCACGTTGGGCGGCGGCGCGGCGAGAACCAGCTGCCCGCCTGCCTCGTCGGCCCGACGGCGCAGGCGGAGCAGGGAGTTGAAGCCCGACGAGTCGCAGAAGGCCACTCCCGACAGATCCATGACCATCAGGGGCTGGGCGGCGAGCAGGGCTCCGGCCCTCGCGTAGAGCTCCCCCGCGGTGTTCAGGTCGAGGTCGCCCTCGACGCTCACCACGGCGCGGGCGCCGCGGACGCTGTGGACTGCGAGGGTCAGGTCGGATATCTCGGACATCAGAACGCTCCCGTGCCGACGGTGTACAGCCATCGTGCCCCTCCCGGGCAGCGCGCAGCCAGAGGGGCCCGAAGCGCGACAGGGCGACAGCGCGGCAGCCGCGTCTCGACTGCGGCCGAAGCGCGAGCGCGCGCATGCCCCTTGTAGTACGGAGTGGTCGACTGCCATGCCCGGCCCCTGCGCCAAGCGGCGCGTCACGGTCGTCTCGGCAAGCGTGGGCGCGGGCCACGACGGCGCGGCAGCCGAGTTGTCCAGGAGGGTGGAGACTCTCGGACTCGCCCTGTTCCCGTGGAACGCGGGTCCCGCCGCCGCCATCGCGGCAGCCGCGGGCGCCGCGGGCACGCACTCCCGTACGCACCCCGCCGGGCCGCCGCGCGCCGGAGAGCGCCCGCGGCGCGCGCCCGCACCGTACGGCCGCGCTCGCCGGTGCGGGCGCGTGGCAGGGTCGTAATCGAAGGACGCGCCTTCGGGCAGCGGGGAGTGTGCCGACGCTCGGACTCGGCGTCGCGCGGGCCCCGCGCCGCCGCGGTGGACCTGGCCAGGACGTACGAGCTGACGGCGCATGCGCTCGGCACACCGCCGAGCTGGCACCGGCCGCCCTGCGGCGTGCTGACGACGCCCGCGCTCCTGTCCTGCCGCGCGCTCGGCACGCGCCCGGTCCCGTGGACGGCCTGGGGCGCGGACTGGCGGCGCGGCGCGACCCCGCAGCCCGTGCACGACACCGTCGTGACGTCCCTCCGCGGGGGCGGCACCGTACTGCTTCACGACTCCGACCGCACGTCAGCTCCCGGCTCCTGGAGGGTCGCCGTGGGCGCCCCGCCCCGGCTGCTCCGCACCTGCGCACAGCGCGTGCCGGCGGGTGGGGCCGCTGCGCGAGCGCACGGGCCGGATCCCGTGCTGCGGGGCGGTCCTGGCGCCCGCGGCAAGTAAAGTGACGTCGCGCCCGCAGAATTCGCCCGGTCGTGGAGAGGGCAGAGCGATATGGTTCCCCGACGTGGCCGCTCCCCCGGCGCTCTGGAGCAGAAGGTCATCGACTGCCTTTCGGCGGCCGACAGGTCCATGACCCCGGCCGAGGTGCAGGAGGCACTGGGATCCGGCCTCGCGTACACCACGGTGCTGACGGCGCTCTCCCGCCTGTACGCCAAGCAGGCCCTGACGCGCGCCCCCAAGGGGCGGGGCTTCGCCTACCGGCTCGCCGGGATCGACGCCGCGGACGCCGAGGCGAGCATGACCGCCCATCGCATGCGCCGGGTCCTCGAAGGGGGCTCGGACCACTCCACCGTGCTGGCCCACTTCGTCTCCGGCCTCGACGAGGAGACCACCGAGGTACTCCGCGCGCTGCTGGCCGAGTTGACCGACGACGAGGCGTGAAGCACCCGGCGTGAAGTGCCGCGCGCCGACCCGGCCGCCGCACCGTGCGGCGAGCGGGGGCGCCGACCTCGGCCGCCGGGGGCCCCGGAGTGGTGCGTACCACTCAGCGTCTCGGCTCCCCCTATTCCGCCACAACTTAGGTATGGCTATCCTTATGGAACTACACCGCTTGTAGGAGTTCAGGCGCGAAGGTAACGCGAAGGAAAGTGGGCTTGACCGTGAGAACCCTCCACCGGGGCGGCACCTGATGCTCACCACCTTCGTGATCGGGCTGCGCGAGGGGCTCGAAGCCGTCCTCATCGTGAGCATCATCGCCGCGTTCCTGCGGCGCAACGGCATCCCCCGCCGGCCCATGTGGTGCGGGGTGGCCCTCGCCGTCCTGATCTCCGTCGGCGTCGGCCTCGCCCTCCAGGCCTTCGAACAGTCACTGCCCCAGTCCAAGCAGGAGGGCATGGAGTCGGTCATCGGCCTCGTCGCGGTCACGTTCGTGACAGGGATGATCGTCTGGATGGGCAGGAACGCCCGCGGGCTGCGCGCCGAACTCGAAGGCTCTGCCCGGGCCGCGGCGTCCAAGGGAACGGGCTGGGCCCTCGCCGGCATGGCCTTCCTCGCCGTGGTGAAGGAGGGCTTCGAGACGGCGGTGTTCCTGCTGGCGACCCTGCACGCCTCCACCAGTGCGAGCTCCGCGGCGCTGGGCGCCGCCATCGGCATCGTGGTGGCGTGCGTGGTCGGCTACGTCCTCTATGCCGGTGGGACCCGGCTGAACCTGGCCAAGTTCTTCAAGATCTCCGGTGTCTTCCTGGTGTTCGTCGCGGGCGGCCTGCTGCTGACCGCGTTCAGGACCGCGCGCGGTGCGGGCTGGATCGACATCGGCCAGCAGCACACCGTCGACCTCTCCTGGCTCTCGCCCATCGGATCCGTACGCTCCGCGCTCATCACCGGGGTGCTCGGCATCCCCGCCGACCCCCGGGCGATCGAGGCGCTGGCCTGGCTCTGCTACGTCATCCCGGTGCTGGCCGTCGCGGTGTGGCCGCGGCGCTGGCGGCCGAGCCCCGCCAGGGTCCCCGCCGTCAAGTTCTCCCTCGCCGCACTCGCCGCGCTCGCCGCGCTCACCCTGCCGCTCGCGGTGCCGGCGGGCCGGCCCGAGGTGCCGAGCACGATCGAGCTCAGCGCGGGGAAGACAAGTCCCCTTCGCACACCGGCGCCGAAGGCGGCAACGGCCTCGCTCAGCACACACGGCGGGTCCGCGTCCCTCGCGGTGCGCGAGGGCGGCGCGACGCGGACCCTCGCGTTCGCGGCCTCGGCCCGCACCGTCACGAACCATCTGGGCGTGACGGCCGAGCAGTGGACCGACCGGACCCGCACAGCGGACGACGGCCACCCCTCGACGCTCACCATCGGCGCACTGGCCGCCCTCTTCGGCCGCGTCCCCGTCGGCATCTCCAACACCCAGAACCCCGGCCCGTACCACGCCGTCTGGGACACGAGGGCGACGACCACGCTGTGGGCGGCCCACCACGGCATCCTCGACGTCCGCCGCGTCGACGAGACGACCCTGACCCTGACGGGCGGCGGCCTGGCCCAGCCCCGCACACTGACACTGACCCAGCCCTACTGGTCCGTGCCCAGTGGAGTGGCCGCCAGGACGGGCGAAGCGGTGGCGGCCGGAGAAGTCACCGCGCACGAACGCCTGTTGTGGCGGGCCTGGCTGCCGGTCGCCCTCGGCGCCGCGGCTCTCGGGCTGGCACTGACAGGTTGGCGGACACGCAGCAAGCAGGCCAGGACAGCGGCGTACGCCGGCGGGCCCGCCGACGCGGCAGGCGCCTCGTCCGGTGCCGCCGACTCCACCCACACCGGCGACGAAGCGTCGCAAGAACCTCCAAGGAGCACAGACCATGTCGGCCACTGACCGCCTTCTCAGAGCAACTCGCAGACGCAGCGCCATCGGTGCCGTCGGCGTGCTCACCGCGCTCACCCTCGTCAGCTGCTCGTCGGGGAACTCCGGGTCGGAGGTGGCGTCCGGGCCGAGCGGCACCGCATCGGCCGGGGCCTCCAAAGGTGCTTCGGCAGTCGATGTGACGCTCAGGAGCGGCGGCTCGGGAGACGTCTGCGAGGCGAACACGACGACGGCGAAGGCCGGTCCGGTCACCTTCACGGTGAAGAACGAGTCCGCCACGGGGATCATCGAGTTCGAACTGCTCCAGCAGCAGCGCATAGTCGGCGAGAAGGAGAACCTCGCGCCCGGTCTCGCGCCGGTCTCCTTCACCGCCACGCTCGGCGGCGGCAAGTACCAGCTGTACTGCCCGGGCGCCACGAAGGAGCTGACGGACTTCACCGTCACCGGCAAGCCTGCCAGGGCCGCGAGCGGCAGCACGGCCGGGCTGCTCGCCGACGGCGCGAAGGGCTACGACACCTACGTCACCGCGCGGCTGAACGACCTGCTCGGCGGCGCCAAGGCGCTCAAGGCCTCGATCGACGCGGGCAACCTCAAGCAGGCGAAGACCGACTACGCGGGCACCCGGCAGTTCTACGAGAAGGTCGAGTCCGACGTGGCCGGGTTCGTGAAGCCCGGGTTCCAGCCCACCGACAACGCCGGCAACCTCGACTACCTCGTCGACATGCGCGCCTCCAACCTCGACCCGCCGGTCGGCTGGCACGGGTTCCACGCCATCGAGCGCGACCTGTGGAAGGGCGGGGCCATCACGCCCTCGACCAAGAAGCTCGCCGCCGAGCTGGTGACCAACGTGACCACGCTGCAGAAGCTGGCGCCGACGCTGCAGTTCAAGCCCGAGGACCTGGCCAACGGGGCGGCAGGACTGCTGGAGGAGGTGCAGTCGAACAAGATCACCGGTGAGGAGGAGGCGTTCAGCCACATCGACCTCGCCGACCTCGCCGCCAACGTCGAGGGCGCACGCCAGGCGTTCGCGTACCTCCAGCCGGGTCTTGAGAAGATCGACCCGACGGTGACCACCACCATCCAGAAGCGGTTCACCGACGTCGACACCGTCATGGGCAAGCTCCGCGACTCCACCGCGCTCGGCGGATACGTCCGATGGGACGCCGCCACCAAGACCGCGCACGCGAAGGAGATCTCGCAGTCGGTCCAGGCGCTGCAGGACCCGCTGTCCCAGCTCGCGCAGAAAGTCGCGACCGCACAGTGACGACGCCTCACGACCGGTCCGGGGCGAACGACCCGCGGGGCGCACGTCCCGGTATGTCCCGGCGCACCCTCTTCGGCGGCGGCCTGGCCGCCGCCGGAGCGGGCGCGGGCGCCCTCGCCGGCGTCGAGGCCCTGTTCCACCATCAGCAGGGCCCCGTGCGGCCGGCGGGCGAGTCGATCGACCTCTCCCGGCGCCACCCGTTCTACGCGGCCAGGACGGCGGCGCCGCAGGCCGGGGTCCGGACGGAGCCGCAGCGCTACTGCGTCTTCATGACCTTCGACCTGCCGTCGACGGGCACGGCCACCGACCTCCAGGTGCTGCTGGCCACCTGGTCGGCCTCGATCGCCCGGCTGCAGGGCGGCGACACCGTCGGCGTCGTGGAACCGGCACACGGCACGGGGGTGGGAGGCGACACGGGCGAGGCCCTCGACCTCGGCCCCGCCTCGCTGACCGTGACCCTCGGGCTCGGGCCCGGTGTCTTCGACGGGCGCTTCGGCCTGGCAGGGAAGCGTCCTTCGCGCCTGGCCGCCCTGCCCGCCCTGCCGAGCGACCACCTCAGCGAGTCCCTGACCGGCGGTGACCTCTCCCTGCAGGCGTGCGCCGACGATCCGCAGGTGGCCTACCACGCCATCCGCGACCTCGCCCGCATCGCACGCGGCAGGGCCGCGGTGCGCTGGACCGTCCTCGGCTTCGGCCGAGCGGCCGCGGGCCCCCACCAGGCGACCCCCCGCAATCTGCTCGGCTTCAAGGACGGTACGCGCAACATCCAGAGCGATGCCGACTACCGGCGCTGGGTCTGGGCGGGGGCCGACGAGGGGTGGATGGCCGGGGGCACGTACCAGGTCGCCCGCAAGATCCAGATGAACATCGAGATCTGGGACGCGGACCCCGTCAGCGACCAGCAGCGCGTCATCGGCCGCACCAAGACCGAGGGCTCCCCGCTGTCCGGAGGTACGGAACACACCACTCCGGACTTCCACGCGACGCACGGCGGGGCCAAGGCGATCGATCCGACGTCGCACATCGCGCTGGCCGCGCACGAGGCGAACAACGGCACCAAGATCCTGCGGCGTTCGTACAACTACACCGACGGGATCAACCAGTACGGGCAGCTCGACGCGGGCCTCCTGTTCCTCGCCTACATGAACGACCCCGCGCACTTCGTCGCACTCCAGAAGAAGCTCGGCGCGTCCGACCGGCTCAACGAGTACATCTCGCACATCGGTTCAGCCGTCTTCGCGGTCCCGCCTGCGCCGAAGCCCGGGGCCTACATAGGGCAGTCGCTGTTCGACTAGCCGTCCGACACCGAGGAGGGGCAGCGCCATGCACCGCGGGACAGTCGTCGCAGCCTCGCCTCCGCCGGGGCCGTGCCGCGTACCCCGCCCCTCGGACGCCACGGCCCCCGCGGCGATGTCCGAGAATCCACCTTGTCCCGTCGAATCCACCTTGTCCCGTCCCCCACCGAATGTGAAGGCCTGCGAACCGTGCTCACCTCTCCGCGCCCCCTCCGGGGCTCCGCCGCCACCCGGACCGTGTCCGTGCTGGTCTCCGCCGTACTGGTCGCCCCCGTTCTCGCCGGGTGCTCCTCCTCGTCCGGCGGCTCCTCGTCCTCCGCCGCGAAGACCGGCTCGTCCTCCTCCGGCGGGTCCTTCCCCGCCACCATTGCCACCAAGTTCGGCGACGTCACCGTCGACAAGAAGCCGACCCGGATTCTCGCCCTGGGCTGGGGCGACGCCGAAACGGCGCTGGCGCTCGGCGCGCAGCCGGTCGGAGCCAGCGACTGGCTGGCCTTCGGCGGGGACGGCGTGGGCCCCTGGGCCAAGGGCCTGTACAAGAAGAAGCCCGCGATCATCGGAACCCTCGAACCCAGCTACGAGAAGATCGCGGCCCTCAGGCCCGACCTCATTCTGGACACCAAGTCGAGCGGCGATTCCAAGCGCTACCAGACCCTCAGCAGGATCGCGCCCACCGTGGACGTGCCGAAGGACGGAGACGCGTACAAGACGTCGTGGCAGGAGCAGATCAAGATGATCGCCGCGGCCCTCGGGAAGAAGGACGAAGGCACCAAGCTGATCGCGGGCGTCGACAAGAAGTTCGCCGACGCCGCGAAGCAGCACCCGGAGTTCAAGGGGAAGACGATCTCGGTCGGCGCGCTCAGCGGCGACGGGTACGGCGCCTACGTCAAGGGCGACAGCCGCGTCTCGTTCGTCGAGAAGCTCGGTTTCCGGAACAACCCCAAGGTCGAGGCCGAGGCCGGGAGCAACTTCTTCATCAACGTCTCCCGCGAGAACCTGAACATGCTCGACGCCGACCTCGTCGTCATGGCCCCCATCGGCGTCGGCCCTCAGAAGATTTCCGGGGACAGACTCTTCCAGACCGTCCCCGCGGTGCAGAAGGGCCACTCCGTCGTTCTGGGCAACCACGACATCAGCCAGGCCTTCGCCACCGACTCCGCGCTGTCCATCGGGTACGCGATCGACAAGACCGTCCCCCTGTTCGCCAAGGCGCTGCGCGACTGAGCCGGTTCCGGGACCGCCACGCCCGTTCACGACGAGGCAGGGCATGCCGCGGTCGGCATGCGCGCTGCTCGCACAGGGCGGGGACCGGGCCGCTGACGTCGCGCGCTCGCGCTCGCACCCGCCTGACGCGCGGCGGTCACCGGATTTCCCGCCGGCGGAACCCATGCCGTCCCAGCGAGCGTCTACAGTTGCGTAGTCCTGACGCGTCGCCGCGTGAGACCGTCGATCTCCCATGCCCCCGCGCCCCCGTGCCCCGCCAGCCGGTCCCGCCGCCTGCGGGAGGGCGCCGAACGTGGTTCGCCTGATCCGCGACGGGTTCCGCGCCGGTGGTTCAGCGGCCGCGTACGGCGGCGGAGGCGTACTCCACGTACTCGTGCAAGCCGTACGCCAGGGCGAGGGCGGCGAGCGCGGCCGCGGCCACCGTCCCCGCAAGGGCGGCGGCGGCGCGTGCGCGCTGGACGCGTCCGCGCGGGGCCGTGGGCTCGGGCAGCAGCAGGGCCTCGATGCGCTGCGGCACCGGCCCGCTCGTCGCGGAGAGCAACGGACAGCCCTCCGCCCCCGGGCGGCCGCGTGTCGCACACGCGAGGGCGGCTCGCGCGAGGGCGGCGGCAGCTGCGAGCCGACGCCCCCCAGGAGCCGCGACGCGGCTCCCCACCGCGCCGCGAACAGTACGCTGACTCCAGCAGCACCGGATCCGGCGAACACCCTCGACCAAGGAGGTACGCCATGACCGCCGAAATGGTGGCGCCCGCGTGGATGCACGCACAGATCAGCGCGGAGCAGTACGACTCCTGGTCCGAGGAGCAGTGCGCCGGCATCGAGATCGTGGACGGAATGGTCGTCGTGAGCCCCAGCGCGTCCAAGCGCCACAGCCGGTTGGCCAGGGTTCTGGCCAACGCCCTGGACGCCGCCGCGGGCCCGGACTGGAACGCCGACACGGACTTCGACGTCCGCCTAGGCGTACAGGGACGGCGAGATGTTCACCGGCGCCATCAAGACTGCCGCACCCTTCTCCGTCACAGTCGACCTGGGCGCCATCTGACCGCGCGCACCTGAACGAGCGGTCGACGCAGTCGGCCCCGTGTTCGTGACCATGTCCGGCTGCACGTGGCGGCGGCCTGGGGCGGCGGGGATGCTGCGGAGTCGTTGCTAGGACTGCGCTGACGCTATCGAATCGGCGCGCTCGCCCTGGATCACGCGGACGCCCTCGGCGTAGTCGGATGTCAGGGAGGCGCGGCTGACGCGGCTCTCCCACTGGGCGGGCCACCGGGTGGTGGCGTCCCACATGACGCCCTCCAGGACGACGTCGTCGAGTTTGGCGGCGCTGAGGTCGGCCCCGATGAAGTCGTTGCTGGCGTTCTGCACGTGACCGACAGCGCGTGCCAGAAGGTCTGCGGCGGAGCACGCGTGCGCCAGGTCGTCAGTGAGGTCCTCCACCGTGCATTCCATGCTGATCAGGGCTTCTTCGTCACTGGCCCCAGGCCGGTCGACGTGCACGACGAGCTCGTCGTCGAGGCACTCCAGGATCCGTAGCAGGCTCTGCGCGAGGGCATCGGCGGGCCGCGCGAGATGCTGCTCGACGGCGTCGAGATAGTTCAGGTCGGCGGGGAGTGCGGGGAGACGGGCCGGGGCGAGCAACCGGGACAGCGGCGCCAGCTCGTTCCGCAGTTCGACCATCGCCTCGATGACCTTGTCCACCTGGCGCGTGGCGTCCGCGATCTCTCCGATCCTCTGGGCGCGTACGAGAAGGGGCCGCACGGCCTTGGCGAGGTCGGCGGGCCAGTAGGCGCGTACGAGTCTCAGTGCTTCCTCCCTGTGCTTGATCCGGGCTGCCGGGGAGCGGCGGGCGAGTGGGCCCTCACGGGAGAGGCGGGCCTGCGCTCTCGTCGGGTGCAGCTCCAGGACGCTGCCGTAGTCCGCCTTCAGGCGGCCTTCGACGGCACCGCCGAGCGCCCGGTGGGCCGCGCCCAGCAGACGGTCGAGGGCGAGGTCGGGGGTACGAAGTTCGGGCGGGCCGCCGGCGGCGTTGAGGCGATCGCCGACGGCGATACCGAGATGGGTGTGCAGCTCGCCCAGGACCGTGTCGAGACGTTCCTCTGCGTCGGCGGGGTGGTCGGGGTGACGGGCGCTCACGTCTGCCTCTCTTCGGGGATGTCGCCTTCCCATCGCAAGCCGCGTTTGAGGGCGGTGCGCGCCCGCGCGAGGTTCTGCCGTACGGCCGCGGGCGTGGTGCCCATGGCCCGCGCGCTTTCCTCTGTGGTGAAGCCGTCCAGGTGCCAGGCGATGGCGGCACGCTGCTTGGCCGGAAGCTGCTGCAGAAGGAACATCACCCGGCGTTCCTCCTCTGCCAGTTCGGCGGCCTGGTCGGGGGTCTGCCAGCGCAGACTCGGATGCGGCTCCGGCATCTCGGGGCAGGTCTCCTCCAGCTTGACCTGCTGCTTCACCCAGGACCTCCAGGCGACGGTGCGCAGCCAGGCACGCGGGTAGGTGACGGAGACCCCTGGTGCGCACAGTTGCGTGAACGCGTCCTGAGCGGCGTCCTGGGCCTCGCTCCAGGCCGCCCCGTGCATCAGGAGGAAGCGGACCAGGGCGGGGTACTGCTTGTCGTGCAGGACACCGGCCAGTTCGATCCCCGGCGTGGGGATCGCTTCCGGGGGGAGGGGCAGGTCGAGATCCGGGTTGACGTCAGTCCTGAGTCCCTCTTCCATGTCGCGCACCTCCCGCCCTGGGGGACGACACCGGCACCGGGCGGTCCAGCCCGGCCCGTGCCGCCACGGCCGGCCGGCCCGTGACGCAACGGATCCGCTCGGTCTTCGCGGTCTCGGCGATCCGCGCCATGTCGACCGCCCTGCTCGACAGTCGATCGGTGATGCTCACGGCCGCGTTGACGACGCGCACCGCTACGGCCACGGCCGCTGCGACGATCACAGGCTCCATGCCCTCTCTCCGCTTGCTCGATAGGTCCTCAGCACTTCTGCCTCCTGCTCAACTGTGCCCATGAAGCCTTCAGTTGTGACATTTCGCAGATCAGCGGCCGCAGACGTCCGTGGGGCTGCCGCGGGCGCGTACGGAGGCCGTCCGGGGGCCGCGTTCCGATCCACCGGGGGGCGGCCGCGTGGTCTCAGGGCCGGGGCCCGTCTCCCTGTGTCGCGTGCCGTAGGACTGCGCGGGGCTCCAGTGCGGCGACGGCGTCCGTGAGCAGCTCGTCGAGCGTGGGCAGGAAGGCGTGGACCGTGGCAGGTGCGCGACTCACGGAGCGCGAGGGCCGCGGTGGCGGGGGAAGGGGCCCCGGCTCGCCGCACAGCACGATGACCGCGTCGGTTGGGGGCTGGGCGCCCGCCGGCCGAGCAGTGCGTCCTCGGCCGTCAAGTGCTGCTCGGTCTGGTGGAGTTCGCGGCGCTCGTACTCGGAAAGCCCCATGCCGCAGCTCCCGCCACGAGTCCCACCGCCGTGTACATGCGGAACGGTACCGGGTCGCGGCCGCCGGCGGGAGAGGCACGCGCCCGCGGTGGGGCCGCCCCCGCGTCCGGCCCCTCGGCGGGCGGCGCGGTACGGCCGTCTTGACCGGCGCGGTCGCCGGATGTTGACTGGAAGGCAGGCGATGGATCCCGCCTGCGGCTCCTCGGAGCCCGAACCGCCTCCCGGGCTGATGGCTCCTGACCGACAGGTCGGGCGTGCCGTCGAAGGAGGCGTGGTGGAGGTGGGCGACCGTTTCCCGGGCCCCTGGTCCTCCCTCTCTCTTCCTTCCGCGGCCGTTCCGGCGTGCAGGCTCCGCCGTGTGCGCCCATGGCGCCGGACGAGATCGGAAGCTTCGATGAACTGCTACGACTGCCAGTCCGTTCAGCAGACGTCCCCGGCCGTCGCCTCGTGCCGCTCCTGTGGCGGCGGGGTGTGCTCCGACCACGCGAACGCCCTTCCGCTGACCGTGCACCAGCCGCACGGGATGGGCCTGTCCACGCTGCCGCTGACGGCGCGGCGCATCCTGTGCGACACGTGCGCGCGGGCCGAGCAGAGCCGCTGAGGGAACCGCCAAGCCCGTCCGCCGTCTGGTGCTCGACGTCGACAAGACCGTGCACGAGCCCGACCTCGTCGTCCTGCGCGCAGAACGCACCCGGGACGGACCCGCGGTCAGCCCTGGGCGGCGTCCGAGACGGCGGCCCAGGCGTCCCATTCCGCGAGCCGCTCCGCGTAGGTCCGCCGGAACAGGGGCAGGGACTGCGAGCCCAGGACGAGGCGCAGCGGGGGCCGTTCCGCTTCGAGGGCCGCGAAGAGGGCGGGCGGCGTGGCGGACGGGTCGCCGAGGGGCAGGCCCGCGCTCAGCTCGGCGAGGGCGCGGCGGGCCGGGTCGTAGGCCGGGATCGGCGCGGCCCTGCGCGTCGAGGCGTCGGTGAAGAACGTCGTACGGTAGGCGCCTGGCTCGATCAGCGTGACACGGAGGCCGAAGGGCGCGACCTCCGCGGAGAGCGACTCCCCCAGTGCTTCGACGGCCCACTTGGTCGGCTGGAAGAACATCGGCCCCGCGACGATCCCGCCCATGCTGGAGACGAGCAGGAAGTGCCCGTGTCCCTGCGCGCGCAGGATGGGCAGAGCGGCCTGCACGACGGCGAGCGTGCCGAAGAGATTGGCCTCCATGTTGTGGCGCGCCTCCTGCTCGGAGACTTCCTCCACCGCACCGAACAGCCCGTAGCCCGCGGCGGTGAGGACGACGTCGAGCCCGCCGAAGTGCTCGCTTCCGCGCTCCACCGCGGCGAAGACGTCGTCGTGCCTGGTGACGTCGAGGGCCAGCGGCAGCACGGCGTCGCCGTACGCCTCGACCGGGCACTGGCCGAGCAGTTCGACGCGGTGGCCGCCGTGGTCGGCGACGGTGCCTGACCCCGCGTCAGGACGTGGCGGGCCGGTCGGAGTCGAGAGCGGCGGCGCGCCCTCGGCGGAGCAGGACCGCGTGGTCACACCCTGAGAATTTATTTTAGCGCTGGATAATCCAGTGATATATTAGAAGGTGCCAAGGCTCCCCTCAGGGGGGAGCACCTCGGCCGCGATCACACAGCGAGGAGCGCCTCTCTTGTCCACCACCGCACCGCGGCAGCGGCCCTTCTCCTGGCAGTTCGTGACACCGCTCCTGCTCGGATCGGCCCTCAACCCCGTCAACAGCACCCTCATCGCCACCGCCCTCGTCCCGATCGCCCACGCCCTCGGGGTGTCCACCGGACGTACGACGGTGCTGGTGTCCGCCCTCTACCTCGCGTGCGCGGTCGCCCAGCCCACGGCGGGCAGGCTCGCCGAGGAGCTCGGGCCCCGCAAGGTCTTCCTCACCGGGATCGTGCTCGTCCTCGTCGGCGCGCTCATCGGCGGCTTCAGCCACGATCTGGTGTCGCTGGCCGTCGCACGCGGCGTCATCGGCATCGGGACCTCCGCCGGATACCCGTGCGCCATGGTGCTCGTACGCCGGCGCGCCGCCGAGGCGGGCGTGTCGAAGCCCCCTGGCGCGGTCCTCGCGGGCCTCTCGGTCGTCGGACTGGCCTTCATCGCCATCGGACCGACCGTGGGCGGGCTGCTGGTGGGCGGGCTCGGCTGGCGCTCCACCTTCCTGGTCAACGTGCCGTTTACGGTCGTGGCCTTCGTCCTCGCGGCGCTCCGGCTTCCGCGCGACACCCCCTCGGGGCGCCGCGGGGGCGCGCGCGAACTGCTCGGGCGCATCGACCTCGCGGGCATCGCCGGTTTCAGTTTCGCCATGACCTGCCTGCTGTTCTTCCTCCTGGCCCTGCCGCGCTTCGACGCACCGGCGCTCGCCGCGGCGCTCCTGGTGGGGGCCGTGCTCGTGGTGTGGGAGAGGCGTACGGCCACGCCGTTCCTCGACGTCAGGCAGCTCGTCTCGAACGGCGCGCTGACCCGCACGTACCTGAGGAACGGCCTGACCATGCTGGGCGCCTATGCCGTCCTCTACTGCCTCCCCCAGTGGATGGAGGCCGCCCGGGGCGTCTCGGCCGACCGCGCCGGTCTGCTCATGGTCCCGATGGGAGGGGTGGCGGGCATCCTCTCGACCCTGGTCGCGAAGCGGGGCAGCGTCCGCGGCCCGCTGATCGCCGCCGGGGCCGCGCTGACGGTCGGCGCTGCCGGGATCTGCTTCCTCACCTCCACCACTCCGCTGCTCCTGGTCGTCGCCGTCGCCTTCGTGTTCGGTGTCACGCTCGGGGCGGGCAACTCCGCGAGCCAGACCTCCCTCTACCTGCAAGCGGGCCAGGACCAGGTCGGCACGGCCTCCGGCCTGCTGCGGACGTTCACCTACGTCGGCTCCATCGCCTCGTCCACCACCACCGGCATCGTCTTCAGGAACCGTGTCGACGACGGCGGCCTGCACACCATCGCGCTCCTGCTCGTCGCAGTCGGTGTGATCACCGTTCTCATGACCGTCTGCGACCGCTCCCTGCGCGGCCGGGGCCCCGGAGGCACCCGGGCGACACACCGCGCCACCGCTGCCACCGCTGCCACCGAAGCGCTCCCCCCGGAGGCCGCTCCGTCCACGCCCCGGGGCGCGGATCAGTCGGCGAACCCCACGGATGCCGCCACGGACTGCTGGGCTTCGAGGGCGGCGATGCGTCCAGTGAGGGCCTCGTGGACGGCCTCGTAGGCGTCGGCGCCCAGGGTGAGGCGCAGTGGCGGCACGGCCTGTCGGGTGGTCTCGTAGATCGCGGCGGCCAGCTTGGCGGGATCGCCGGTGAACACACTGTCGTCGGCCGTCGCCACCCAGCGGCGCATCTCCCCCACGGGGGTGTCGCGGTAGGCGGCGGTCTCGTCCGTGTAGCGGACGGCCGAGCCGAAGCCGGTGCGGGTGGCGCCGGGTTGCACGACGGTGAGATGGATACCGAAGCCG
Organism: Streptomyces sp. NPDC047002; assembly: GCF_040704505.1. Classification (NCBI taxonomy): domain Bacteria; kingdom Bacillati; phylum Actinomycetota; class Actinomycetes; order Kitasatosporales; family Streptomycetaceae; genus Streptomyces; species Streptomyces sp. NPDC047002. The sequence goes on along the minus strand of NZ_JBEYWC010000007.1, from coordinate 67,079 downwards.
GCCACCTCGTGGCTGACGCTCTCGCTGTAGCCTTCGAGCCCCCACTTGGCCGCGTGGTAGGCGCTGGAGGCGGCGAGGGCCGCCTGCCCGCCGAGGCTGGAGATCTGGATGACGCGGCCGCCGCCCTGTTCGCGCATCGGCGCGAGGAACGACCTGGTGATGAGCAGGGGGGCGACGAGGAGGGTTTCGAGCTGGTGGCGCACCTGCTCGACGGTCATCTCCTCCGCGGCCCCCATCACGGCGTAGCCGGCGTTGTTGACGACGATGTCGACGGGTCCCGCCGCGAGCGTCCTGGCGATCACCTCCTCGACCTGCCCGGGGTGGGTGACGTCGAGGAGTTCGACGGTCAGCCGGTCGCCGTGGCTGTCGCGCAGCCCGTCGAGGGCGGCGGGACGCCGGACCGTCGCCGTGACGTGGTCGCCACGGTCGAGTGCGTACGCGGTGAGCGCGCGGCCCAGGCCGCTCGATGCCCCGGTGATGAACCAGCGGCGCACGGGCTTGTCGGCGCAGGCCCTCGGTGCGGTGGGCATGGAGGTCTCCTTGGACTAAGGTATATCCGGAATCTATTCCGCTTACCAGTCAAGCGGAATGCATTCCGGAAAGCAACAGCCGTCGGCCACCGAAGGATCCCGCATGCCGCCCACGCCCCGCAGGACCAGGAGCGACGCGGTGGAGAACCGGACGCGGCTGCTGGAGGTCGCGGCCCGGGTCTTCGCCGAGCAGGGCCTCGACACCGCGCCCGCCGCCATCGCCAAGCAGGCGGGGGTCGGTGTCGGCACGCTCTACCGGCATTTCGCGACCCGGGAGGCCCTGATCGACGCCGCCTACCGGCAGCAGCTCACCCGGGTCTGCGAGAAGGCCGTCGAGCTCCTCGCCCGGCACACCGGTGCCGAGGCGCTCCACGCGTGGATGGACCACTTCCTCGACTACGCCAGGGCCAAGAGCGGCATGTCGGCCGCCCTCAACACGGTGATCGCCTCCGGCGGCGACCCCTACGCCGACAGCCGCGCGCTGCTGTCGGGCGCCGTCGGATCGCTCCTGCGGGCCGGAGCCGAGGACGGCACCCTGCGCGACGACGTCACCCCCGACGACGTCCTGCTCCTGGTGGGATGCGTCGCCCAGTCGGCGGGTGAGTACGGGACCAGGGAGCAGGCGCGCAGGCTGGTGGACCTGCTGCTGGACGCGCTCACCGGGCGCACCGCCGCGAACTGACCGCGGGCGCGGCACAATCGCCGCCGTACGCCGGTGTCACCCCTCCAACAAGGCGTTCGCACCGCTCGCCGAGGCCCGGGCCCTCGGCGCGGACGAACCCGGCAGCGCCATCCACGACACACTGCGCTCGTCAGGCGAGCCGCACACGGTCGTCAAGACGCGCATCAGCGCCTTCAGCACCACCTCGCTCGACCCGTTCCTGCGCGAGCGGGGCATCGACACCCTCGTCCTCGCGGGCATCTACACCAGCGGTGTGGTCCTGTCCACGGTGCTCGACGGCGCCGACCGCGACTACCGCCTGCTGGTCATCGGCGACGCCTGCGCCGACGCCGACCAGGACCTCCACACGTCCCTGCTCGGGTCGGTCCTGCCCCTGCACGCCGACATCCTCGGTGTGGCCGACTCCGAGGCCGCAGCGTACGCGGCGGCCGAGCGGCAGCAGGGCTGAGCGGCGGGCGACCGCGACCGGGCGGAGTGCCGCACACCGACACCCCGTCTTCTCCGTTTCTCCCGCTCAGCCGCCCGTGATGTCGCTCGACCGGGAGAGCTCCTCGAACTCAAGCGCGCTGTCCGCCAGTTCGCGTGCGCGGCGCTGGAACGAGTCGATCGCGTCGCTGCCGGCAGCCCACCTGACGGGCGGCTCGGACATGTTCGCGAGCCGTACGATCGCGGGCCCGAACGCGGCCGGGTCGCCCAGCTGGGTGTGGTTGCTCTCCGTGAGGTACGCGCCCTGCGTCTCGCGGTACCCGCGGTAGTCGTCGATCTCGTGGTCGCCGTGGCGTACGGAGCTCGGGTCGAGGAAGTCCGTACGGAACATCCCCGGATGCACCACGGTGGCGTGGATGCCGAACCGGCGTACCTCACGGCTCAGCCCCTCCGACCACCCGGTGACCGCGAACTTGGTGGCCCCGTAGACGGTGGAGCCGTCGATGCCGACGATGCCGGAGAGCGACGAGACGGTGATGACGTGCCCGGAGCGCTGGGCCCGCATGACCGGGAGCACCGCGCGTGTCACGTGGAACACACCGAACACATTGGTCCTGAACTGCCGCTCGATCGACTCGGCCGACAGCTCCTCGAACACCCCGAGCTGTCCGTAGCCGGCGTTGTTGACGAGCACGTCGATGCCCCCGAAGCGCTCCTGCGCCGCGGCGACCGCCGCCTCAGCCGACGCGGCCTCGTCCACGTCGAGGCGTACGCACAACAGGCGCTCGCCGTGTCCCGCGAGGGCCGCCTCCGCCTGCTCGGGCCTGCGGGCCGTCGCCACGACGCGGTCGCCCGCGTCGAGCGCGGTCTTCGCGATCTCGTATCCGAAGCCCCGGTTGGCGCCGGTGATCAGCCAGGTCTTGGCCATGGCCCCTGCCTCCCTCTCTCACTCCCACTGCGGTACGTCGCGGCGACGCCCGTCCTCCCGATCACACCACCGGCGGGCGCCCGTACGGCCGCTTCAGCGCGCCCGGGGACACCGGGTACTCGCAGTGCGCGTTACCGCTCCGCCCCCCGGCCCGTTCGGCGGGACAATGGGCGGATGAGCACGGACGGCAACCTCCGCGACTTCCTCACCTCGCGACGGGCCCGGCTCGACCCGGCCGCGGTCGGGCTGCCCGCCTCGTCGACGCCGCGGCGGCGCACGGGGCTGCGGCGCGAGGAGGTGGCCGCGCTCGCGGGGGTGAGCGTGGACTACTACGCGCGCCTGGAGCAGGGCCGGATCGGCAAGGTCTCCCACCAGGTGCTCTCCGCGATCGAGGACGCCCTGCGACTCGATCCGCTGGAGCGGCAGCACCTGCGCGCGCTGGTCGAGACCCACACCACGAAGGTGCGCTCCCGGCCGCCGGAGCGCCTGGTCGCCCGGCCGGCCCTCGCCGAGCTCGTCGACCGGCTCGACCCGCTGCCCGCGATGATCCAGAGCCGTCGCATGGACATCCTCGCCGTCAACCGCGCGGGGAGGGTGCTGCTGACGGACTTCGACGCCATGCCCGCACGGGAACGCAACATCGTCCGCTGGCTGTTCACCGACCCGGTGGCCCGTACCCGCTACCCGGAGTGGGACCAGGTCGCCCGCACGACCGTGGCCGCGCTGCGGCACGCCCACGACCCGCGCTTCCAGGACCCGGAACTCGAACGGCTCGTCGGTGAACTCTCCGTCGCCTCGCCGGACTTCGCCAGATGGTGGGCGGACTACGGGCTCGCCGAGCACACCAACGGGGCGAAACGGATCTTCCACGAGGCCGTGGGCGTGCTGGAGCTCGGTTACGAGACCTTCGACGTCCCCGGCGGGGAGGGCCAGACCCTCACCATCTACACCGCCCCGCGCGGCTCCGCCTCCGACGAGAACCTCCGGCTCCTGCTCAGCTGGGACGCGACGGACGCCACGGGACCGCGCCCCGGCCAGGCACGCGGCGAGGAGGGCGGCACGCGGGAGAGCGGGCACGGGCGTGCCGGTCGCACCCGCTGAGGCCGACGCCCCAGCAGGGGGCGCCCGGCCCGTGCGCGGTCGAAGCCGCACGACGGGGTGGACGGGCTTGCCCCTGCGGTTGAAGCTGTCGCCCTCGCCCACCGAGCCCCTGCCCGCCGACGCCTGGGCGCCGGCGACGACCGCCGGGTTCACCCAGGAGAGCGAGCGCACCGAGGGCCGGCGGCAGGCGGCGGGGGCCGGCCGCCGCCCTCGCCGACGAGCTGCGCGGCGCCGACGCCGCCGTGCTGGCGGTCCCCTTCTGCAACTACGGCGTCTCCCTGCACTTCAAGGCCTGGGTCGACCTGGCCATCGCGGGTGCGGGCCCCACCGACCCGCTGCTGAAGGACCAGCCGACCGTGCTCGTGACGACGCTCGGCGGCGGGTACGGCCCCGGGAGCCGCGCGAGGGGTGGGACCACTCCACCGCCTACCTGGAGCGCACCGTCCGCGACGTCTGGGGTGCGGACCTGACCCTGGTCAAGCGCGAGCTGAGCCTCGCCGCCACCACGCCGGGCATGGAGTCGCTGAAGGACATCGCGGCCGAGGGGTACGAGACGGCCAAGGACACCGCACGCCAGGGAGGCAGGAGGCTCGCGGAACACTGAGCCGCCGGCCCCTCGCGCCCGGCGGTCCGCACGGTGCAGCGCGTGCCCGCTCCCCCGACCCGGAGGATCATCGGTATGTGCTGACCGACGGGCCGGAAGGGCGGTTGGATGTTCGAGATCGAGGGTCTGGAGGACGCCGCCGTCGCTGCCGCGCTGGTCACGGGCCCCGGCCATCGCCTGGTGCAGCACAACGGGGCCTTCAGGGAGCTCTTCGGTTTCTGGCGTCCGGGGCAGGAGGCGGGCGTCGCCCTGAGCGGTCCCAGGCTGCGTCCTGTCCTGCGGGCCCTCGACCTGGCGGGCACCGAGCGATCCTCGCCCCTGGTCGACGCGGCGGGGAACGCGGGCGACGGCTCGTACGGGCACCGCTGGTGGGTGGTGAACTGCGTGCCGGTGGTCTCCCGGCACGGCGCTTCGGTCCTGCTGCTCGGAGCCAGGGTCCCCGAGGGGCCCGCGGCCGCGGCGGACGCGCGGCCGCGGGGCACGGCGGAGCGCGAAGCCGACCTGGCGCGGTACGAGGCGCTGCTCTCCGCGGTGCCGCAGGTCGTGTGGCGGATGGACCGGGACGGCGAGGTGTCCGCGCTGGTCGGCAGGCTCGGCGAGGCCGCGGGCGGCCTCTGGCACCCGGGCGGCGGCCTCTCGTGGAGGGACGCCGTGCACCCGAAGGACCGTGCCGCCTTCGGTGCGCGGTGGGCCGCGACGGCCAGGGGTGAGGCACCGCTCGACACGGTGGTGCGGGTGCGCAGGGCCGGGGAGCCGGTGCGCTACCGCCATGTGCAGATCGTCGCCGTGCCGGTCCTCGACGGCGGCGAGGTGTGCGAGTGGGTCGGCACCGTGACGGACGCGGAGGACCAGTGGCGCGTACGGACGAGGGACCGGCTGCTCGAACGCGCCTCCGCGGTCGCCTCGGCCCGTGACCTGCAGGAGGCGTTCGCCGCCACCGCGGCGGCCGTGGTGCCCGACCTCGTCGACGCCTTCGTCGTCTTCCAGCTGCGGCGCCCGGGACGGCACCAGGACCCGGGCGCGGGCCGCGACGTCCTGTACGCCACCAGGGGGCGGCGGGCGCTCGCCCCCGGCGTGCCGCCGCTGCCGCCGCTGACGGACGACTTCGCGCTCGGCGCCATGTCGCGGAAGGTGATCGCCGAGGGCAGGACGAAGCTGCTGGCCTTCCCGCCGGGCCAGCCGCCGAAGGACCTGGTGTCGGGGCCCTCCGCCGACTGGCTGACCGAGGCGCGGGCCACCAGCCTGGCCATCGTGCCCATCGTCATCGACGACCGGACCGTGGCGCTGGCCTCGGCCGCGACCTGCTGCGACAACCCGCCGCCCGCCGAGTCCGAGCTCGGCATGCTCGAAGAGGTCCTGCGCAGTGTGCAGGACCCGCTGCGGCGCACCCTGGAGCTGCAGAGCGTCCGCGACACGGCCCTCGTGCTCCAGCGCTCGTTCCTGATCACACCGCCGCGGGTGGCGGGCGCCGAGCTGGCCGCCGTGTACGAGCCCGCGAGCACGACGGCGGAGATCGGCGGCGACTGGTACGACGCGGTGGCGCTGCCCGACGGCACCGTCACCCTCTCCATCGGCGACGTCGCGGGCCACGACCTGGCCGCGGCGACGGAGATGACGAAGGCGAGCAGCATGCTGCGGGCGTTCGCCTACTCGGACGGCGCGGCCGGGCCCGCCCGCGCGCTCAGCCGGCTCGACCACGTCACCCAGGGCGTCAGCACGGCCGCGCTCATCACGGCGCTGCACGCCGTGCTCCGGCCGGTGCGCGCGGGCCGCTGGGACGTGACGCTGTCCAACGCGGGCCATCCGCCGCCGCTGCTCGTCCCGGCCGCGGGGCCGCCGCGCTATCTGCACGGCCGTCTCGGCCCCGACCCGCCGCTGTGCGTCGCGCCCGACGTGGAGCGCACGGACTTCCGCCACGGCCTCGGGCCCGGCGACACCCTGCTGTTCTACACGGACGGCCTGGTGGAGACGCCGGGCACCGACATCTCGGCGGGCATGCGGCTGCTCGCCGAGCGCGCCACGGGACTGCGCCGCACGGACCGGTCGCTCGCCGACCTCGTGACCGCGCTGCTGCCGCCCGCAGGCGGCGTCGAGGACGCGGAGGACGCGGGCGACGACATCGCGCTCATCGCGTTCCGCGTGGCCGAGCCGCCGCCACAGCCGTAGCGGCGGCACCGGCGCACCGCGCCCGGCGCACGGCAGCGGCCGCGGCCCCCGCCCGCGTGCCCGTATCCGTGACCGGACCCGTCCCTCCGGGTCAGGGCCGGCGCAGCGCCCCGAGGAACTGCTCCGCGAGGGCCCCGGTGTCGAGGGTGGCCGCGTCGCGGCCCGAGAGGACGTGGAAGAAGGCCGGGCCGATCAGGAGGGCGTTCGCCTGGTCGGAGGTGAGGGCGGTGGCGGCGGCCGAGCGCAGGGGCTCGACCACCTCGGCCGCGCTCTGCCTGAGGGGGTCGCCGGACGCGAGCAGGGCGGCGACGTCCGCGTCGTGCTGGGCCTCGCCGACGAGGGCGCGGTAGGCGGCGCCCGCGTGGGAGCGGGCGAGGAAGGCGACGAGGGCGTCGAGGTACGCCGTGAGGTCGGTGCGCGGGTCGCCGCTGCGGGGTACGGAGAGCTCCTCGCGCGCGTCCGTGACGCTGGCCTCGTACAGCACCTCGGCCTTGTTCGACCACCAGCGGTACACGGTCTGGCGGCCCACGCCCGCGCGCTCGGCGATGCCCTTCATCGTCAGCGCCGCGTACCCGACCTCGACCAGCAGGTCGTCGACGGCGTGCAGCACGGCTGTGCGTGCGCTCTCGCTGCGGGGCCGTCCGCGGCCGCTTCCATCCCTCATGGGTCCACTTTAAACGAGGCACGGTGTCTCGCATCCGTGGTACCTTTACGGTGCACGGTGACTCGGAAAGCTGCGGCCCCGCCGCGCCGGAAGAGGCGCCGACCCGCCGTGCCCGAAACCCGAAGGGGACGGCGCGCACGCCGCGCCCCCGCACCGCACCCCGCCCACGAGGAGACGAGAGCCATGGCTGCCACCCTGGAGAGCCCCGCGCGCCCGGCGCAGAGGTCCGGCCCTGTGCTCGCCTGTACGAGCGTGTGCACCGCGCTGGTGGTCGGCTTCGTCGCGGCCATCAACCTGGCGGTGCCGAAGCTGGCCGCGAGCTCCCTGCACCCGACGTCGTCCGGCCTGCTGTGGATCGTCGACGCCTATGTCGTGGTCTTCGCCTGCCTGGTCATCCCCGCGGGCGCGGCAGGCGACAGGTTCGGCCGCAAGGGGACCCTCCTGACCGGGCTCGGGGTCTTCGCCGCGGGCGCCCTCGTCTCCGCGGCCGCGCCGGACGTGGCGGTGATGCTGGCCGGGCGGGCCGTCACCGGCATCGGCGCCGCCTGCGTCCTGCCCCACTGCGTCGGCATCCTCCTGCACGCCACCGCGCCGGAGCGCCGCCCGCACGCGCTGGCCGTCTGGGCGGCCGCCTCCGGCATCGGCGGGGTCGTCGGCAACGTCGGCGGCGGCGCCGCCTTGACCAGGGGCTCCTGGCACACGCTGTTCCTCGCCGCCGCGCTCGTCGCGGTGTGCTGCCTGGGGTGGGCGGCGCGCTCGGCCCCGCGCACCGCGCGCCACGACCGCACCCTCGACATACCCGGCACGCTGCTGTTCGTCGCGGCCGTCGTGGCGCTGCTGACCGGCATCATCGAGGGGCCCGAGCACGGCTGGCTCAGCGCCGTCGTCCTCGGCGCCTTCGGCTGCGCCGCGCTGCTCGGCGTGTGCTGGACCCTGGTCGAACTGCGCGTCGCCCACCCGGTGCTTGACCCGCGGCTGCTGCGCGACGCGGCGCTCGGCAGCGCCTGCCTCGGCATGGCGGTCACCTTCTTCGGCAACTTCGGGCTGTTCTACGTCAACGCCTCGCTCCTCCAGTACGGCCGCGGCTTCTCCGTGCTGGAGACCGGGCTCGGCATCGTGCCGCTGACCGTGCCGCTGCTGCTCGGCACCCGGTACGTGCCGGGGCTGATCCGCCGCTTCGGGGTCCCCGCCACCCTCAGCACCGCCTTCGCCCTCACCGGCGCCGGGCTGTTCGCGCTCTCGTACTCCTCGGGCGCCGGCTACCCGGTGTACGCGGCGGGCCTGGTCGTCATCGGGCTCGGCATCATGCTGGCCGCGCCCTGCCTGACCGCGCGCATCGCCTCCGCGCTGCCCGTGGAGCGCGCCGGGATCGCGGGCGGACTCCAGTCCGCCACCCGCGAGTTGGGCAGCGCACTCGGGGTCGCCGTCGTCGGCACCGTACTGACGGCGGGCTTCACCCGGCACCTGCCGGCCGCCCTGACCGCGCACGGGCAGGCCCCCAGGACCGTGGGCGAGGCGCTCGCACTGGTCCCCGCCGACCGCACCGCCGTCACCGGCGCCTTCACCCAGGGCGCCGACACCGCGCTGCGCGCCGCCGCCCTCGTCGTGCTCGTCGCGGGAGCGCTCGTGGTCGCCGGCCTGCTGCGCGCCCGCGGGGGCGCCCCGGACCAGGGGCCGGAGCCCGCCTCCCCCGGGCGGCCCGCCGGTCCGTGACCGGGGGCTGCCCGACGGAAAGACCAACTCCATTACTACAAAGCCCCGTTGGGGGCGAAGGAGGTCACGCTCATGCGTGTGTTCGTCACCGGAGCCACCGGCTGGATCGGCTCAGCCGTCGTCGACGAGCTCCTGTCCGCGGGCCACGAGCCCACCGGCCTCGCGCGGTCCGACGCGGCCGAGGAGGCCCTCACGTCCAAGGGGGCGGCCGCGCTCCGCGGCGACCTGGACGACCTCGGCTCGCTGCGCCGCGGCGCGGCCGCCGCCGACGCCGTCATCCACCTGGCCAACAAGCACGACTGGGGCGACCCCGCAGAGTCCGACCGCTCCGAGCGCGCGGCCGTCGGGGCGCTCGGCGACGAACTGATCGGCACCGGCCGCCCGTTCGTGGTGGCGGCCCCGCTCTCCGGCATCGCAGAAGGCAGGCCCGCGACCGAGGACGACCCGTCCCCCGCCGTGGGTCCCGGATCCGACAGGGGCGGCAGCGAGAACCTCGCGCTCGACTACGCCGCGAAAGGCGTGCGCACGGTGATCACCCGGTTCGCGCCGAGCGTGCACGGCCGCGGCGACTGGGGGTTCGTCAACTTCCTCACCGCCGCCGCCCGCGAGCGCGGGGTCTCCGGCTATGTCGGCGACGGCTCGGCCGCCTGGTCGGCGGTGCACCGCGCCGACGCGGCACGCCTCGTGCGGCTCGGCATGGAGCACGCACCCGCGGGGACGCGCCTGCACGCCGTCGCCGAGGAGGCCGTGCCGACCCTGGCCATCGCCGAGGCGATCGGCGAGGCCCTCGGGCTGCCCGTGGCCTCCGTCGAACCCGGGGACGCCGGGGGCCACTTCGGTTTCGTCGGCGGCTTCTTCGCCTCGACCATGACCGCGTCGAGCGCCGCGACCAGGCGGCTCCTGTCCTGGGAGCCCACCGGCCCCGCGCTGCTCACGGACATCAGGACCGGCGCCTACCCGGGCTGAGCCCTTCCGTAACCCACCACCGCAGCAAGCGACTTCCGAGGAGTCCACAGTGTCCGCGACGCCCACGTATTCCCACACCCTGGCAGACCCGCGGGTCGCCACCGCCCTGGCCGGCCTGTTCGACGCCGCGGCCCGCGACGAGCAGACCGTGTCGCGGCTGCCCGCCGAGCCGTCCGCGCTCGCCGCCCTGACGGCGCAGCAACTCGCCGACGCCGCACAGGAGATCTACATGCCGGTCTCCGCCGACGGCGGCCGGCTCCTGTACAACCTGGTCCGTGCGGCCAGGCCCGAGACGGTCGTCGAGTTCGGCACCTCGTACGGCATCTCCACGCTGCACCTGGCCGCCGCCGTACGCGACAACGGCACGGGCCGCGTCGTCACCACCGAGATGAGCCGCACCAAGGCGGCGGCCGCCCGGCGCACCTTCGCCGAGACCGGTCTCGACGAGGCGGTCACCCTGCTGGAGGGCGACGCACTGGAGACGCTAGCCGCGCTGGACGGCCCGGTCGGCTTCCTCTTCCTCGACGGCTGGAAGGACCTGTGCCTGCCGGTCCTGCGGCTCCTCGAACCGCGCATCGCGCCCGGCACCCTGGTCGTCGCCGACGACGTCGTCCTGCCGGACCTCGGCCCCTACCTGGAGTACGTGCGCGACGACGCGAACGGCTACCACAGCGTCACGTTCCCCGTGGAGGACGGCATGGAGATCAGCTGCCGCCTCTGACCCGCACGCGCGGGGTCCCGGTGCCGCACGGCGCCGGGACCCCGCGCGCCGCTCACTCGCTGCGCGGGAAGCCGAGGTCGATGCCGCCGTGGCTCGGGTCGAGCCAGCGGGTGGTGACGGCCTTCTCCCGGGTGAAGAAGTGGAACCCCTGGGTGCCGTACGCCTTGGTGTCGCCGAACGCGGACGCCTTCCAGCCGCCGAAGGAGTGGTAGGCGACCGGCACGGGGATGGGGACGTTGACGCCGACCATCCCGGCCTGCACCTCGCTCTGGAAGCGCCGGGCGGCCCCGCCGTCGTTGGTGAAGACCGCGGTGCCGTTGCCGAAGGCGCCCGAGTTGATCAGGGCGACGCCGTCCTCGTACGAGCCGACCCGCACGATCGAGAGCACCGGGCCGAAGATCTCCTCGGTGTAGACCTTCGAGGTGACCGGCACGCGGTCGATGAGCGTGGGGCCGAGCCAGAAGCCCTCGGGGGCGCCATCGGGCTCGACGCTCCTGCCGTCCACGACGACCGAGGCGCCGTCCCGCTGCGCGAGGTCGATGTACGAGGCGACCTTGTCGCGGTGCTCCCGCGTGACCAGCGGGCCCATGTCGCAGCCGCGCCTGCCGTCCCCGGTGCGCAGCTTCGCCATGCGCGCGGTGATCGCCTCGACGAGGGCGTCGGCGCCCGGCTCCACCGCGACCACCACGGACACCGCCATGCACCGCTCGCCCGCCGAGCCGAAGCCCGCGTTGACCGCGGCGTCCGCGACCAGGTCGAGGTCGGCGTCGGGGAGGACGAGCATGTGGTTCTTGGCGCCGCCGAGCGCCTGGACGCGCTTGCCCGCGCGGGCCGCGCGCTCGTAGAGGGAGGCGGCGATGGGGGTGGAGCCGACGAAGGAGACGGAGGCGACGCCCGGGTGTTCGAGCAGCGCGTCCACGGCCTCCTTGTCGCCCTGCACCACGTTGAACACGCCGTCGGGCAGGCCCGCCTCGGCGAGCAGGGTGGCGAGCCACAGCGCGGCCGACGGGTCTTTCTCGCTCGGCTTGAGCACGACGGTGTTCCCCGCGGCGAGCGCCACGGGGAAGAACCACATCGGCACCATGGCGGGGAAGTTGAAGGGGCTGACGATCGCGGTCACACCGAGCGGCTCGCGGAAGGAGTGCACGTCGACGCCGCTCGACACGTTGCGCGAGAACGCTCCCTTGAGTATCTCCGGGAAGCCGAGGGCGAATTCGAGCACCTCCTGGCCGCGGGAGATCTCGCCGAGCGCGTCGGAGAGCACCTTGCCGTGCTGGGCGGTGACGACCTCGGCCAGCTCGTCCTTGCGCGCGTTGAGCAGCTCGCGGAAGCGGAAGAGTATGGCCTGCCTGCGGGCCATCGACAGGGCGCTCCAGGCGGGGAAGGCGCGGGCCGCCGCCGCGACGGCGCGCTCCACGTCGCCGGCGCCCGCGAGCACGACCGAGGCGGTCCGCACCCCGAGCGCGGGGTCGTAGACGGGCCCGAGGCGGGAGCCCTCGGGGGCGGACGGCGAGCCGTCGATCCAGTGCGGGATGCGCGCGGGCGGCGCCGCTGCGGTGGCGGACTCGGACATGGCTGGCCTTTCGCTTGCGGGTCGGGGGGCGGGGTGGTGGCGGGGGCGCGGTCAGTCCATGACGACGACGGCGCGGCCGGTGATCTCGCCGCGGGCGAGCGCCCGGTACGCCTCGTCCGCCTCGTCAAGGCAGTAGCGGCGGGTCACGAGTCCTGCCGCGTCGAAGCCGCCGCGGGCCGCTGCCTCCACCACGGCGGGCAGGTCCTCGCGGGTCCGCGCGCCGAAGGAGCCCGTGACGGTGTAGCCGCGCCTGACCAGGGGCGTGATCTCGATCTCGGCCCTGGCGCTGCCCGCAGCGATGCCGATGGCGACCATCCGGCCGCCGTCGCCGAGGAGTTCGACCGCCTGGCTGAAGGTGCCGGGGTGGCCGAGCGCCTCGAAGGCGACGTCGACGCCGCCGCAGATCTCCCGGACCGCCGCACGGGCGTCGGTGGTGCGGGAGTTGACGGTGTGGGTGGCGCCCATCCGGCGGGCGGCGGCCAGCTTGTCGTCGGCGACGTCGACGGCGATCACCGGGTCGGCGCCCGCGGCCCTGGCCAGCTGCACCACCCCGGAGCCGACCCCGCCGACCGCGACCACCGCGACCGCGTCGCCCGGCGCGACCCGGCCTGCGCGGTGGACGGCGCCGTACGCGGTGAAGGCGGCGCAGCCGAGGATGGCCGCGGAGTCGGGGTCGAGGCCGGGGGCGAGCACGGTCAGGGCGGCCAGCGGCACGACCGCGTACTCGGCGAGCCCGCCCATGGAGTACATGGCGAGGAAGGAGCCGTCCGGCATCGAGAGCCTGCTCTCGCCGTCGTAGAGGGTGCCGTGCAGCCGGTTCTGGGCGAAGAAGTTCTCGCACAGGTCGTCGCGGCCCTTCGCGCAGGACGCGCAGGCGGTGCACGGCATGATGAACGCGCCCACGACCTCGTCGCCGACGCGCAGGCCGCCCGCCCCCTCGCCCCCGTCGCCGAGCGCCACGACGCTGCCGCTGATCTCGTGGCCGAGCACCGCGGGGCGCGGGAAGCCGACCTCGCCCTTGATGACGTGCAGGTCGGTGTGGCAGACGCCGCAGGAGCGCACCTTGACCAGGGCCTCCCCCGCGCGCGGCCGCGGCACCGGAATCCGCAGGATCTCCAGCTCCGGCGCGTCGGCCGCGAGGACGGCCGCCTTCATCTCGCTCGGCAGGGCAACAGCGGACACGGGTCCTCCACGGTGAGGGGGCGATCAGCGCCCAGCCTGCGCCCGGCGGGAGCGGGCGGACAAGTACTGATCGAGCACACCGGATCTGCGTTTTCGCACACACCTGCACACCGGGTCCCCCGCGGGCACGGCGGCGGGCCGGTCAGCCCAGGGGCAGCAGCTCGTCCCGGTGGCGCGCCACCCGGCGGTGCAGGGCGGCCCTGACGAGCCCGACGGCGTCGGGGGCCGGGCTGTCCCTGCGCAGGCTCAGCGAGTACGCGAGGACGAAGCGCACCTCGTCGGGCAGCACGCGCACCAGGTCGGGCTCCGGCTCGGCGAGGAAGGCGGGCAGCAGCCCCAGCCCCGCGCCCGCCCGGGTCGCGGCGAGCTGGGCCAGCACGCTGGTGCAGGCGAGGCCCACGCCCGTGCCCGCGAAGCTGCGGGCCAGGTCGAGCTCGGCGACGGCGAGGTGGGACTCGACGTAGAACACCAGGCGGTGGCGCGCGAGGTCGGCCGTGCCGGTGAGCGGGCCGTGCCCGCTCAGGTAGTCGCGGGTGGCGTAGAGGCCGAGCTCGTAGCGGGTGAGGAGCTCGGAGGCGAGCCAGCCCTGCCGGGGCTCGCCGATGCTGACCGACAGGTCGTAGCCGGCGGCGCGCGGGCTCAGCGGCCGCGTCGAGGTCACCAGCTCGACCGCGATGCCGGGGTGCTCGCGCACCACATCGGCGATCGCGGCGGCTGCCAGGGTCGAGCCGAAGCCGTCGGGGGCGGCGATGCGGACGGTGCCGCGCACAATCTCGCCGTCGCCGCGGATCGCGGCGCGCACGTCCTTGACGATGTCCTCGAGCCGCCGTGAGCGCTCCACGACGGCCCGGCCGACCTCGGTGAGGACCCAGCCGTCGTGGCCGTGCTCGATCAGTGTGACGCCGAGGCCCGACTCCAGCCTGCGCAGCCTGCGGCGCACGGTGGTGTGGTCGATCCCGACGACGGCGGCCGCCGCCACCAGCCTGCCGGTGCGGGCGAGGGCGAGGAGGAGGCGCAGGTCGTCGGTGGAGACGTCGTCGTGTGCGGTCACGTGACTCATTGTGCGAGGCGGCCGGCCCCGCGGCGCTCCCCGCGGTCCTGCCGGGCCCGTCAGACGATGGAGCCGGCGGACGCGTGCACGGTCTGGGCGGTGATCTGCCGGCTCTCCGGCAGGCAGAGGAACGCGATCACCTGCGCGATGTCGTCCGGCTGCGCGAACCGGTTGAACAGGTTGCCGGTGGCGCCCTGCGAGGCGCGCCGCGCGCGGTCCTCGTCGGAGTCCTGCGCCTCGCCGAAGATCGCGGTCGCCGTCACGCCCGGCGCGACGGCGTTGACGTTGACGCCGTGCGGCGCGAGCTCGCCCGCGAGGACGCGTGTCACCGACTCGACCGCCGCCTTGGAGCTGGCGTAGGCGACGGAGCGCGCGGTGGCGCGGTGCGCCGAGGCAGAGGAGACGTTGACGATGTTGCCGCCCCGGGCGCCGCCGCCGGTCATGTACGGGATCACCGCCTGCGACATGAAGACGACCGCCTTGAGGTTGACGGCCTGCACCAGGTCCCAGGCGTCCTCCGCGATGTCGGCGACGCTCGCCTCCGGACCCACGATGCCCGCGCAGTTGACCAGGATGTCGATGTGTCCGGTGCGGCGGCCGATCCGGTCGGCGCAGGCGCGGATCTCCGCGACGTCGCCGAGGTCGCAGTGCTCGGCGTCGCCGCCCTCCGCCGGGCCGAAGCTCTTGTCGACGGCGACGACGCGCGCGCCGAGCGCCCGCAGCACCTCCACCGTGCGCGCGCCGATCCCCGAGGCGCCGCCGGTGACGACGGCCGTCCTGCCCGCGAGTGCCTCCGGCTGCCCGATCACCGCTGCCCCGCCTTCCCGGCGCGGTGCGCCCGCGCCTGCCCCGGTGTGCCCGGTGCGTTCAGCGCGCCCGGTGTGCTCAGTGTGCTCGATGTGCTCGATGTGCTCAGTGTGCTCGATGTGCTCGGCATGGCTCTCCCTCTCCTCCGCTGCGCCGCGCGGACCCTGTACATCCGAGCACCGCAGATCTAATACTTGATTATTGATATCACCAGTTCTAGCGTGACGTGCACCACCGGACAGCAGGGCGAGCGTCCGACGGGCCGCACCCCGTGCGGCCGCCCCACCGCGGGCCCCCCAGAAGAGAGCGCCGGACTGCCGGTCGCAGTCGGCACCCTGTCAAGAGCCGACCGAACCCCTGAGGAACGGAACAGATGACACTCTCAGAATCACTGGACAACCAGGAGCTGACCCGGTTCAGGCGAAAGGTCACCGCCCTCTCGTCCGCCGGGATGTTCCTCGACGGGTTCGACCTCACCGTCATCGCCGTCGCGCTGCCGCTGCTGGAGAAGCAGTGGCACATCTCCGGCTGGGTCGTCGGGCTGACCAGCTCCTCCGCGCTGATCGGCATGTTCGTGGGCGCGGTCGTGCTCGGCCGCCTCACCGACAAGATCGGCCGGCGCAAGGTCTACGCGTTCGACCTCATCCTCTTCATCGTCTTCGCCGGTCTCGCCGCGCTCTCGCAGAACCCCGCGGAGCTGATCGCCTTCCGCTTCCTGCTGGGCATCGCCGTCGGCGCGGACTATCCCATCTCCACCTCGCTGACCAGCGAGTTCTCCGCGACCCACAGCCGCGGCCGGCACCTGGCCTACATGTCGTCCTTCTACAGCGCGGGCGCGATGGTGGCCTATCTGATGGGCATCGTCTTCGGCGGCCTCGGCGACAGCTCCTGGCGCTGGATGCTGCTGTTCGGCGCGCTGCTCGCGCTGATCGTCGCGCTGATGCGGCAGTCGGTGCCCGAGTCGCCGCGCTGGCTGACCTCCCAGGGCCGCACAGGCGAGGCGGCCGAGGTGCTCGGCGGCCTGGTCGGCAGCGCGCCGCGGATCGAGGCGGCCGACGAGGGCGGCGCGGATCCCTCGGCGGCCGGCGGCGCGAAGCCGTCGGCGCGGGCGAGCCTGCTGTCCCGGCAGTACCTGCGGGCCACCGTCTTCGTGTGCGCCTTCTTCTTCCTCTTCGACGTGGTCTTCTACGGCATCCAGCTCTACACGCCCACGGTGCTCTCCGGTATCACCGGCAGCTCGGACAAGCTCGCCTCGGTGGGCTCCGCGTGCGTCTCGGCCGTGGGCATGCTCGGCATCTTCGCCGGCTCCCTGCTGATCGACCGGTGGGGGCGGCGCCCGCTGGTGATCCTCGGGCTCGCCTGCCAGGCGGTGCTGCTGACGATCCTGGCGCTGGTCGCGAGCCCGCCGTTCGCCGTCGTGGTGCTGATCTTCGCCGCGGGCCTGTTCTCCGCGAACATCGGTCCGGGCGTGATGATCCTGCTCTACCCGGGCGAGCTGTTCCCGACGCCGCTGCGCGGCGCGGGCGTCGGGGTCTCGGTGGCGGCGGGGCGGATCGGCGCCGTGCTCGGCGTCCTGGTCTTCCCGCACATGATCGAGTCCCTGGGGCTCCAGCACTCGCTGTGGATGTTCGTCGCCGTCGGCGTGGCCGCCGTCGTCCTCTCCGTCTTCATGGCGCCCGAGACCAAGGGCAAGCTCCTTGAGGAGATCGCCGACGAGTACGCCCAGGAGGCCCCGGCGCCCGGCCGCGCCGCGGACCCGGCGCGGGCCGGGCGCGGGACGGCGGGTCCGTGAGGGCGCGCCCGGCCGCCCCGGCGGCCGGGCACCGCCCCCGACGGCTCCACGTACGCCAGGACCGGGAACGTCTAAGCTGTTCCACCACCGGCCCGCCGCGACGGCGGGCAGGCGGCCAGCAGAAGTCTCTCGCACCAGAAGGTGACCGGAAGCCCCCCATGACCGACGTCGACCCGAGCCGTACCCGGCGCAGGCGGCTCAGCCTCAAGCAGGAGGCGGCCAACTACATCCGCGACCTGATCTTCTCCGGGAAGGTGCGGGCCGGGGAGCGGCTCGACCAGGACGGCATCGCAGCGGCCCTCGAAGTGAGCAGGCTCCCGATCAGGGAGGCGCTGATCACCCTGGAGGCCGAGGGCATGGTGACCAACGTGGTGCGCAGGGGCGCCTTCGTCGCGGCCCTCGAACCCGAGGACATCCTCGACCACTTCAGGATGTACGGGCTGCTCTCGGGGATCGCGGCCGAGCGGGTGGCCGAGCAGCGGCCCGCCGAGGTGGTGGAGCGGCTGACCACGCTGATGCAGCAGATGCGGGCCAGCTCGGAGCCCGCGCAGCACGACGAGCTCAACTACGCGTTCCACAAGACGATCAACCGTGCGGGCGGCTCGCGCAGGCTCGTCTCCGTCCTGCGCATCCTGGCGAACAACATGCCGTCGAACTTCTTCGCGTCCAGCACGGAGTGGGAGTTCAGGGAGCAGACCTTCGCGGAGCACGAGCAGATCGTCACGCACATCCGCGAGGGCGAGGGCAGGGCCGCGGCAGAGGCGCTGGCCAAGCACTTCGTCCACACCGGCGAGCAGGCCGTACGGCACCTGGAGGCCGTCGGCTTCTGGGCGGGCACGGAGTAGACGGGGAGGCGGTTGAACACGGCCGTTTTTTACGCCTACACTAAATATCAAAGATACTTGATCTGAAATGAAGGGGACCATGACTGCTTCGGACCTCGCGGTGGGCGCGCACCTCAGCTCCCGCCCGCTGATGATGACCAGGGAGCGGATGCGCTGGTACTGCGACGCGCTGGAGACGGCCGCCTCGCAGAGCGGCGCGTTCATCGTCGCCGAGCCGACCATCCACACCGACGCCGAGTACGCCAGGGCGCAGGGGCTGCCCGGCATCATCGCGGACGGCATGCTGTCGACCAACTACCTCTCCAGCCTGCTCTACCGGCACTTCGGGGTGGCCTACCTGCGAGGCGGCGAGCTGGCGACGAAGTTCATCCGCCCCGTCTACGAGGACGACGTGCTCCAGGCCCACGCGGTCGTCACGGGCGTCGAGGAGGGCCGCCGCACCCTGGAGCTGTGGGTGGAGACGGAGTCGGGTCAGAAGGTCACCGTCGGCACCGCATCGGTGCCGGCGTCCCAGGAGGAGGTGCCCGCATGACGGTCGGACGCTATGTCAGCGACCTGGAGGTCGGTGACGAACTCAGGCCCGTCACCTATGTGATGACGCCGTTCGTCGTGCGCGAGTACTGCCACGGCGTGGGCGAGAGCGCCGAGGAGTTCCACCGCGCCCTGCCCGGCTTCGACGGGCAGCTGGTGCCTCCCCCGCTCGCGCACATCGACAAGATCAGGCTGATCAAGGAGAACTGCCCGGGCGGCCCCGGCCCCCACGCCCGTATCCACTACGAGTTCCGCACGAAGCAGCACAAGCTGACGCCGGTCGGCGCGAGCCTGACCTGCTCGGGCGTGGTGGCCAGGCGATACGAGAAGAAGGGCAGGGTCTACCTCGACATGGAGATCGAGGTGCGCGAGACGGAGACCGGCGACCTCGTCATCACCTACCAGGACACCGCGCTGCTCAACTACTCGCCCGGCAGCGAGCCGGTGCGGGCCGCGGACGGGCAGGCGCACGGCGCGGGCGGCGCGGCATGACCGGCCGGCTGCTCGAAGGCCTGCGCGTCGTCGACTTCACCCATATCTTCGCGGGCCCCCTCACCACGCAGACCCTCGGCGACATGGGCGCGGAGGTCATCAAGATCGAGCGCCCCGGCGGCGACGCGGCCCGGCGGTACGGGCAGGCCACCGACGAGGACGACATGGGCGGCGCCTTCCTCGCGCTGAACCGCAACAAGCGCAGCGTCGCCATCGACCTCTCCTCCGAGCGCGGCATCGAGGTCGTGCGGCGGCTGATCCTCTCCGCCGACGTCGTGGTGCAGAACTTCCGGCTCGGGCTGATGGAGCGCTGGGGCCTCGACTACGCGTCGCTCTCGCGCGAGAAGCCCTCGCTGATCTACTGCTCGATGAACGGCTTCGGCCACACCGGGCCGCTGGCGACCAAGGCGGCCAACGACCTGGTGGTCCAGGCGTACAGCGGGCTGATGAGCTTCACCGGCGAGCCGGGCGGCGACCCGGTGCGCTGCGGCACCGCCGTCGCCGACTTCTCCGCCGGGCTCTACGCGGCCATCGGCATCCTGGGCGCCGTCGCCCACCGCGAGCGCACCGGGCAGGGGCAGCACGTGCGCACCTCGATGCTGGAGAGCCAGGTCAGCATCATGAACTACTTCTTCGCCGACTACTGGCTGAAGGGGATCGTGCCGAAGCCGCTCGGCACCGCGAACCGGCTCGGCATCCCCAACCAGGCGTTCCGCACCAGCGACGGCTGGGTCGTCATCTCGACGGCCAACGAGTCGATGTGGCGCCGGTGCTGCGAGGGCCTCGGCAGGCCCGAGGTCGCCGACGACCCGCGCTTCGCCACCCTCGGCGACCGCTACCGCAACACCGAGGAGCTGGTGGCGACGTTCTCCGCCATCACGGCGGAGAAGACGACGGCCGAGTGTCTGGCAGGACTCGAAGCCAAGGGTGTGTCCTGCGCGGGGCTCAACACCCTCGACGAGGTCGCCGCCGACGAGCAGCTCGCCGAGCTCGGCGCCTTCCTCGACGTGCCGCGCGGCGACGGCGGGCGCGCCAGGGTGGTCGCCACCCCGCTGCACTACTCGGACACTCCGCTCGACGTGCGCAGGGGTGTGCCCGCGCTGGGCGAGCACACCCGCGAGGTCCTCGGCGAACTGGGCCTCACCGAGGAGGAGCTCACCGACCTCGGCACCGCGGGCGTGATCTGAGCGGTGGCACACGTACCGCCGCGGGGCGCAGCCGAGGACGTCAGAGAGCTGGCCCCCGGGCTGTGGCTGCTGCGCACCCCGCTGCCGGGGCACAGCACGGGCTCGCTCAACTCGTATCTGATCACCGACGGCGGCCGGGCCGCCGTCGTCGACACCCCGTGGGGCACGCCGGACGTCATCGGCGCGTTCGCCGACCGGATCGCCGCGACCGGCACCAGCCCGTCCGCCGTCGGCCACGTCCTCGTCACCCACCACCACGAGGACCACTCGGGCGCCGCCGGGTGGCTCCAGGAGCAGGGCGGGGGCGAGGTCGTGATGAGCGCGCGCGACCACGCGGTGCTGCGCCGCAGGACCGGGGCCGAGCAGGGCGGGTACGGCGCGGAGCTCGGCGACTGGCTGGACGCGGTGGGCGCCGACGCCGGCACCCGGGCGTACGCCTTCGACCAGCAGCGCGCCCTCGGCGCACGGCTGTACGCGCTGCCGCGGGTGCGGTGCGCGGGCGACGGCGACACCGTACGGGTCGGCGGCCGGCGCCTCGACGTGGTCGAGACGCCCGGCCACACCCCGGGCCACCTCTGCTTCGTGGAGCGGCGGCGCGGTCTGGTCTTCGCCGGGGACCACGTCTTTCGGCGGCGGCGCGGCAACGCCGTGGCGCGGCCGCCCTCCGTGCCGCGCCCCGTCGCCTCGTACTGGCGGAGCATGGCGAAGCTCCTGGCGACCGGCGCGGGCACGGTGCTGCCCGGCCACGGTGAGCCCTTCACGGATCTCGCCGCGCGCGCCGAGGAGCTCGCGGGCTTCCGGGACCGCAAGCGCGCCGAGGTGGTCTCCCTGGCCGCGGAGCCCACGACGGCGTGGGAGGTCGCGCGGCGGATGCGCAGGCGGCAGCGCTGGGAGGAACTGAACGGCAACGCGAGGCTGGCCGCCACGGGCGAGGCGCTCGCCTACCTGCTGGACGCCCGGGACGCCGGCCTGGTGACCGGCACGACAAGCACACCGCGGCTCTGGACGAGCACGCCGACGGCCGTCGGCCCGCGGGACGATCGAAAGGAACACCGGACGTGACCAGCATGTTCTTCGAGGATCTGGTCGAGGGCCAGACGTTCGTGAGCAAGGGCAGGACCGTGACGGAGTCCGACGTGGTCAACTTCGCCGGGCTGAGCGGGGACTTCAACCCGATCCACCTGGACCGCGAGGCGACCAAGGACGGCATGTTCGGCGAGCGCGTCGCGCACGGCGTCCTCGGGCTCTCGATGGCCACGGGGCTCCTCGACAGCCTCGGCCTCTTCAAGGAGTCGATGGGCGCGATGCTCGCCATCGAGGACTGGCGGTTCGCCGGGCCGATCCTCATCAACGACACGATCCACCTGGAACTCACCATCGAGTCCACCCGGCTGACGAGCAAGGGCACGTCGGGGGTCGTACGGCGGCGGCTGAAGCTGGTCAACCAGCACGGCGCCGTGGTGCAGGACGGCGTGATCACCGTGCTGATCCTGTGCCGCGAGCCGGCCTCCGCCGGTGCGCGTGAGGAGGCCGGCGATGCTGCTTGAGGGACGTACGGCGGTGATCACCGGCGCAGCCACCGGGATCGGCCGGGGCATCGCGGCGCGCTTCGGCCGCGAGGGCGCGCGGATCGTCGTCGCCGACATCGACGGCGCGGCGGCCGGGCGTGCCGCCGCCGAGCTCGCGGCCGAGGGCGTGCCCGCGGCGGGCGTGCGCTGCGACGTCACGGACGAGGCGTCGGTCACGGGCGCGGTGGACGCGGCCGTCTCGGCCTTCGGGGGCCTCGACGTGTACGTGAACAACGCGGGCTTCACCCGCGACGCGGTGATGCGGAAGATGAGCGTCGACGACTTCGTCTCGGTGCTGCACGTCCATGTGCTCGGCGCCTGGCTCGGCACCCGCGCGGCCTGCGCGGCGATGCGGGCGGCCGGCACGCGTGGCTCCGTCGTCAACATGTCGTCCATCTCGGGCAAGGTGGGCAACCCCGGCCAGACCAACTACAGCGCGGCGAAGGCCGGCGTCGTCGGCCTGACCAAGGCGGCGGCCAAGGAGGCCGCGCGCTACGGCGTCCGCGTCAACGCCGTGCAGCCGGGGCTCGTCGACACCGCGATGACCGCCGCGATGCCGCCCGAGGTGCTCGCCGAGCGGGTCAAGGACGTGCCGCTCGGCCGGATCGGCGAGATCGGGAACGTCGCGGACGCCGCGCTGTTCCTCGCCAGCGACCTCTCCTCGTACATCACGGGGACGGTCGTCGAGGTCACCGGCGGACGCCACATGTAGGAGGGGCACCCGCGGGCGCCCCTCCTCGCACAGCAGACCAAGGAGTCACGGATGACGTACCTCTACGCCGCGGACCGCACGCCGTTCGGCCGGTTCGGCGGCGGGCTCGCGGGCGTGCGCCCCGACGACCTGGCCGCACACGCGATCACGGCGGTGCTGGTCAAGGCGCCCCTGCTCGACCCCGCGCGCGTCGACGACGTGGTGTGGGGCAACGCCAACGGGGCCGGCGAGGAGAACCGCAACGTGGGGCGCATGGCGGCGCTGCTCGCCGGGCTGCCCGTCAGCGTCCCCGGCACGACGGTCAACCGGCTGTGCGGCTCAAGCCTCGACGCCGCGATGGCGGCGAGCCGGCAGATCGACACCGGCGACGCGGACATCGTGCTCGCGGGCGGTGTGGAGTCGATGACCCGCGCGCCGTGGGTGCTGCCCAAGCCCGAGCGGTCCTTCCCCGCGGGCGACGTGACGGCCGTCTCGACGACGCTCGGCTGGCGTCTGGTCAACCCGCGGATGCCCGCGGAGTGGACGGTCGCCCTCGGCGAGGCCAACGAGCAGCTCCAGGAGAGGTACGGGATCTCCCGCGCGCGGCAGGACGCCTTCGCCGCACGCTCCCACCTGCGCGCCCACGAAGCCTGGGAGTCGGGCTTCTACGACGACCTGGTCACCCCCGTGCCCGGTACGGACCTGACGCGCGACGAGAGCATCCGCCCGGCCTCCACGGCCGAGGTGCTCGCCGGGCTCAGGCCCGCGTTCCGGCAGGACGGCACCATCACGGCGGGCAACGCGAGCCCGCTCAACGACGGCGCGGCCGCGCTGCTGCTCGGCTCCGAGCGGGCCGCGGGCGCGATCGGCCTCGACCCGCTCGCCAGGATCGCGGGCCGCGGCACCTGCGCGCTGGAGCCCCAGCGGTTCGGGTACGCGCCGGTGGCGGCGGCGGAGCGCGCCCTCGCCCGCGCGGGTGTCGGCTGGAACCGGGTGGGCGCGGTCGAGCTCAACGAGGCGTTCGCTGTCCAGTCGCTCGCCTGCCTCGACGCGTGGCGGATCGACCCGGAGATCGTCAACGTCCACGGCGGCGCGATCGCTCTCGGCCACCCCCTCGGCGCTTCGGGCGCCCGGATCCTCGGCACCCTGGCGAAGGTGCTGCGCGAGCGCGGCGAGCGCTACGGCGTGGCCGCGATCTGCATCGGCGTGGGCCAGGGCCTCGCCGTCGTCCTGGAGAATCCGCACGCGGGGGCGTGAGCGCGGGACGTCACGGCGGGGGCCGCGCCGTCCTGTCCTCGCCGTCGGCCGCGGCCCTGTCCTCGCCGCCGGCCGCGGCCCTGTCCTCGCCCCGGGCCGCGGCCCGGGGCCCGCCGTGGCCGGCCTGGGCGGCGTCGCCCGTGGTCAGCTGCGGTGTGGGTTCGCCGGCCGCGAGGTGTTCGAGCAGCTCGGCGAGTTCCTGGCAGGCGCGCCGCACCGAGCGGCGGGTGGTGCGCTGCTCGGCGATGACGGAGGACAGCAGCAGGGCGGTGAGCGCCGCGGTGCCGTTGAACGCCTGGAGCTTGGTCATGATCTCGACGCCGGAGAGGTGGAGGAACGCACCGCGCCCGGCGTTCGCCTCGAAGGTGGTCAGCACGGAGGCGAACAGCGCGCACAGCACGCTCCCGGTGAGCTGGAAGCGCAGCGCGGCCCAGATCAGCAGCGGGAAGACCAGGAACAGCAGGCTCATCGGGCTGAGCACGGTCACCGGGATGACGACGCAGGCCGCGAGGGCGAATCCGACCGCCTCCTTCCACCGCCGCATCCTGAGCCTGCCGCGGGCCGCGACGAGCAGCAGCGGGGTGACGAGCAGGACGCCCATCGCGTCCCCGACCCACCAGGCGAGCCACACCGGCCAGAAGTTGCGGGCGGCGAGCTGTCCCGCCCACGCCTGGAGCCCGACCCCGGCCGTGGAGCTGATCAGCATGGCGCCGAGCCCGGCGAGGAAGACCAGCGCGAGCCCGTCGCGCAGCCGGGACATGTCGAGCCTGAAGCCCACCCTGCGCAGCAGCAGGAAGGCACAGAGCGGCGCGGCCGTGTTGCTGGCCACGGTGATCAGCGTGGACAACCGGGGGGTGGTGAGGGACGCGATGACGAGCAGCGACCCGAGCGCGATGCCGGGCCACACCCGCATCCCGTACAGCAGCAGCGCGGCGACGGCGACGCCGGTGGGCGGCCAGATGGGGGTGACGACCACGCCCTCGACGACGAGCCTGCCGAGCAGGCCGAGCCGGCCCGCCGCGCAGTAGCAGGCGGCCACGGCCAGCACTCTCAGGACCGCCTGCACGGAGGGCCGGAGCTGCCGAGTACGCCACACACCAGCCATCTGACACCGGCCGGGCGGCGCGGGCCAGGTGAGGGCCCCCTTCCGGGTGCCGCGCCGCCGGTCCCTGCGCGGGGCCCGGCCTCACTCCCCCGGCGGGCCGGGACGCGGGGTGCCGCCGTCGTGGCCGACGACGAGGACGGCGGCGTCGTCCTCGTGTCCCACGGTCCCGGCGAGCCGCATCACCGAGGCCACGAGGGCGTCGATGTCGCCGCCCTCGACCGCGGCGCGCGAGGCGAGCGCCATCACCTGGCGCAGGCCCTCTTCGAGGACGAGCGAGGGCCCCTCCACCACGCCGTCCGTGAGCAGGACGAAGACGCCGCCCGTGGCGATCCGGTGCCGGGTGACGGGGTACTCGGCGCCGCGCAGCACGCCGAGCGGGGGGCCGCCCTCCCCGTCGTCCACGCCGGCCGCGCCGTCCGCGGTCGCCCAGACATGCGGGATGTGGCCGGCCCTTGCGCAGTCGAGGGTGCCTTGTGCCGGGTCGAGGAGCAGGAAGGTGCAGGTGGCGAAGAGGTCGGCGTCGAGGGAGACCAGCAGGTCGTTGGTGCGGGCGAGCAGCTCGCCCGGGTCCCCTGTCACGGAGGCGAGGGCGCGCAGGCAGACCCGTACCTGGCCCATGAAGGCGGCGGCCTCGATGTTGTGCCCCTGCACGTCGCCGACGGACATGCCGACGCGGCCGTCCGGCAGGGCGAAGACGTCGTACCAGTCGCCGCCGACGTTGAGCCCGTGGTTGGCGGGCACGTACCCGACGGCGAGCCGGACGCCCGGCGGCTGCGGCAGCTCGTTGGGGAGCATGCCCCGCTGCAGCGCCACCGCGAGCTCGACGCGGGAGCGCTGCATCTCGGCGAGCTTCCGGGCCTGGGTGGTCAGCGACTGGAGCTCGGCGAGCAGCTCCTCGCCGTCGTCGGCCGTCCCACTGCGATACATCTATCACCTCATTTACTACTATATGCACCCTGCTCTGGGCCGAGCCGGAGCAGCACCTTGCTGCTGCCGGTGGAGCGGTCGGCCGCCACGGCGAGCGCCTCCGCCGCGTCGTCGAGGTCGAAGACGTGGGTGACGAGCGGCGACAGGTCGAGCCCGCCCTGCAAGGCGTCCAGCGCCTCGGTGATCTCCTCCACGAAGCGGTACGAGCCGATCCAGGTGATCTCGCGGCTGACCAGGTCCCCGAGGGCGGCGGGCGCGGCGGCGCCCGGCAGGTTGCCCACCTGGACGAGGGTGCCGCCGCGCGCCGTGGCGCGCAGGACGGGCCCGAGCGCCCCTGGCGCGCCGGACGCCTCGAAGACCACGTCGACGTCGTCGGGGAGCGCGTCGCCCGCCGCGGTGTTGCGCAGGTCGTCGGCGCCGAGGGCGCGGGCGACGGCGAGCGAGGAGTCGGCCAGGTCCGCCGCGGTGACCCCGGCGGCGCCCGCGAGCCGGGCCGCCGCGACGACGAGCGAGCCGATCGGGCCCGCGCCGTTGACGAGGACGCGGCGGCCGCGCAGGTCGCCCGCGCGCCGCACCGCGTGCAGGGCGACGGCGAGCGGTTCGGCGAGCGCGCCCTCGCGGGTGCCCACCCCCGCGGGCAGGGGCCGCAGCTGCCCCGCGGGCACGGCCCGCAGCTCGCTGAACCCGCCGTCCGTGTGCGGGTCGAAGGCGGCGGAGCCGAAGTACCTGACGTGCGGGTGGAGGTTGGTGCGGCCCGCGATCCGCTCGGGCAGCGCGGCGTCGCCGACGGTGCGGGCCGGGTGCACGGTGACCGGCAGGCCCGGCTCGTACCCCTCGGCGCCGGGTCCCGGCCGTACGACGCGGCCCGCGACCTCGTGCCCGAGGACCATGGGGTGGCTGAGGACGGCGGTGCCCGAGCGGCCGTGGCGCCAGTAGGCGAGGTCGGAGCCGCAGATCCCGCCCCACTCCATGGCGACGAGGACCTCGCCTTGGCCCGGCTCCGGGTCCGGCAGGTGGTCGATCCGCAGATCGCCCGCGCCGTGTACGACGACGGCCTTCATACCGCGTCCTCCCATCGGACGAGGTCGCGCCCGCGCGTCTCGGGCGAGAGCCAGGTGGCGGTGAACGTGATGAGCGAGTAGCCGACGAGCATCGCGGCGATCGGCCACCAGTGGTGGGTGGCGGCGGTCAGCGAGGCCGCGATGACGGGCCCCGCCGCGGTGGTCAGGATGCCGCCGAGCTCCTTGGCGAGGGCGAGTTGGGTGAACCGGGTGCGGGAGCCGAAGAGTTCGGCCATGGTGACGCTTTCGAGCGCGAACAGGCCGAGGACGCCGACATTGAGCCCCACGACCATCGCGAGGGTGAGCGCCACGGCGCCGCCGTGCACGACGGTGTACATCATCGGCACCGCGAGGAGCGCGGTGAGCGCGGTGACGACGAGGTAGACGGGCCTGCGGCCGAAGCGGTCGCCGAGCATGCCGACGAGGGGCACGGTGGCGAAGCCGGCCAGCGAGCCGTAGACGATGGCGGTGGTCGGCACGGAGTCCTTCACCGCCACGCTGGTGGCGATGTAGCCGACCAGGAAGGTCTGCACGAGCCCCGAGTTGCCCGCCTGGCCGAGGCGCAGGCCGAGCGCGAGGAAGAACGCCCTGCCCTTGCGCTGGCGCAGCCCCGCCTCGACGGCGCGGCGCGCCGCGCCGTCCGCGACGGCGCCCACGGCCCCCTCGCCCTCCAACTCCTTGCGGGAGAGCGCGACTCCGTCGACCACGTCGGGCCGCTCCTCGAAGACGGGGCTCTCCTTGAGCCGCGCGCGCAGCCACACCGCGAAGACCAGCAGCAGGAAGCTGGAGAGGAACGGCACGCGCCAGCCCCAGCTGAGCAGTTGGCCGTCGGAGAGCGTGCCGAGGAGCACGGCCCACAGCCCGGAGGCGGCGAGCGTGCCGGAGTTGGTGCCGAGCGAGACCAGCGAGGAGATCAGGCCGCGGCGGCGCACGGGGGCGTACTCGGTGAGCAGCGCGGTGGCGCCCGCGATCTCCGCGCCCGCGCCGAAGCCCTGGACGAGGCGGAGCGCGACGAGCAGGCAGGGCGCGGCGATGCCGATCGTGCCGTACGAGGGGAGGGCGCCGATGAGCGTGGTCGACGCACCCATCAGCACGATCGTGACGAGCAGGACCTTCCTGCGGCCGATCCGGTCGCCGAGGCGGCCGAAGTAGACGGCTCCCGCGAGCCGGGCCACATAGCCGACGCCGTAGGTCGCCATCGCGGCGATCAGGCCGATGGCGGGGCTGACGTCCGGGAAGAAGATCTTGTCGAAGACGACGGCCGCGGCGAGCGAGTACAGCTGGAAGTCCATGAACTCCAGGGCCGTGCCGAGCCATCCGGACACGGCGGCCCTGGCCAGGTCCCCGGTGGTCCTGGTGGCGGGCCCCGGCGGTGCCTGGGTGGTGTGCGTCATCGTGGGCGCCTCCTCGCGTCCGTGCCGTTCGCCCGGGCCGCCGTGCCGCGGCGGGGACGGCCACGGCAGGTACGGCGGCGCCATGGCGGTCCAGCTGGCATAGCAGTGCTGGTATACAAGCATCGGTCGATGAGTCGGTCAAGGTCGGCGGAGGGCCGGGCGCGGACCCGGCACGGGCCCGGGGACGGGCGGACCGGCACGTCGGAGCGGTCGACTAAGGTGAACGGCATGGCCGCATCCGACAGACGGCGCACCAACCGCCGGGTCGTCTACGAGACCCTCAGGCGCAGGGTGCTGACCCTGGAACTGCCGCCGGGCAGCGCCCTGTCGGAGAACGAGCTCGCCGCGTCGCTCGGGGTGAGCAGGACGCCGGTGCGCGAGAGCCTGATCCTGCTCGCCGAGGAGGGGCTCGTACAGGTCTTTCCGCAGGTCGGGTCGTTCGTCTCGCGCGTCGCGCCGGACCGGGTCGCCGACGCGCAGTTCCTGCGGGAGGCGGTGGAGCTCGCGGCGCTCGACGACCTCCCGGCCGAGCCCGACCCCGCGCTCGCCGCCGAGCTGCGCGACAACCTCGCGCAGCAGCAGCGGCACGGCGGCGACGTGGAGGAGTTCTTCGCGCTCGACGAGGAGTTCCACCGCGGGCTGCTGCGGCTGAGCGGCCACGGCGGGTCCTGGCCCGCCGTCGTGTCGGCCAAGGGCCACCTCGACCGCGCGCGCCGCCTCGGCCTGTACGAGGCCAGTTCGCCCGCCGTCTTCGCCGGGCAGCACGAGGAGATCCTCCGGGCGGTCCTCGACCACGACGTCGAGCGCGCCCGCGCCACCATGCGCCGGCACCTGCGGGCGGTCTTCGAGGACATCGAGCAGATCAGGACCCGTTCCCCCGAGCTGTTCGCCTCGGACGCCGGCACGGTCCCGGTCCGGCGGAACGTCGTCGTCTGGGAGTGAGCCGCCGCTCTCCCGCGCTCCCCCTCTCCTCGCCGATCGCGCGCACCACCCTTGACCCTCCTGTCCGACCGATGCTTGTATACCAGCGCTGGTACGCCAGGAGGACGCCTGGCGTGCACACCGCACACCGGCTCTCCCCGCCGCGGCTTCGCGCGGGCCGCCCCACCGGCGCGGAGCCGTGTCGACACATCCGTCAAGGCAAGGTGAGGGCCCATGAGCGCCGTACCGCCCACCGTGGGGACAGCAGAGCCGCGAGCGGGCACAGGCCGCCGCTGGGCGATCCGGGCCCACCCCGTCTCCTGGTGGACCCTGCTGATCACCTCGCTCGCGATCCTGATGACCTCGCTCGACGCGGCGATCCTGCCCTCGGTGCTGCCCCAGGTGAAGGCGTCCTACGGGCTGAGCGACACCGCGGCGGGCGCCGTCAACTCGGTGTTCTTCGTCAGCACGGTCGCGGGCGCCGTGCTGTTCGGCTGGCTCTCCGACGTGGTCGGCAACGGCTACCGGCGCAGCTGGGTGTGGGCCGCGGCGATGGCGCTCTCGGTGATCGGCGGCACCTTCACCTTCCTGCTGGCGTCGAGCTGGGTCGCCTTCCAGCTGATGCGGGTCGTGATGGGGGTCAGCCGCGGCGGCAGCGAACCCACCAACGTGGCGATCGTCGGCGAGTGGTGGCAGGTGGAGAACCGCGGCTTCGCGGTCGGCACCCACCATGTCGGCTTCCCGCTGGGGCAGTTCGCGGGCCCCGCGCTGGTGGCCGCGCTGATGAGCGTGATGAGCTGGCAGGCGACGTTCCTGGTGCTGCCGCTGATCGGCCTGCCCATCATGCTCGCCCAGGTGCGGGTGGGCACCCGGCGCAACCAGGAGAGGGTCTACGAGTGGATCAGGGCCAGGGGCCTGACCACGCCGCTGCCCTCGGTCGAGCGGGCGCCCGCCGCGGCGCGCAGCCCGTTCCGCCTGCTGCGGGACGTGCTCGCGGTCGCAGACGTGCGCCGCGCCATCATGGTCAACTTCGGCTTCCTCTGGTGCGAACTGGGGCTGATGACCTTCCTCGTGGTGTTCCTGCACGACCGCACCACCATGAGCACCGGGGCCGCCGTGCTCGCCTCTGGCGCCTCCGGCCTGACCGGCTGGGTGGGCCAGATCGCCTGGGGAACGCTCTCCGACCACATCGGCAGGCGCCCGGTCCTCGTGGTGTGCGTGGCGGGGTGGATCGCCACCACACTGCCCCTGCTGCTGGTGCACACCGCGTGGCAGGCGTGGCTGCTCCTGCTGCTGTGGGGGCTGTTCCGCAACGCGCCCTACCCGGTCATCTACTCCGTGGTCATCGACGCGGCGCCCGCGCAGGCCGGCTCCTCGATGGGCCTGATGATCGGCATCACGACAGGACTCGGCGGCGCGGTGGTCTCCACCGCGGCCGGCTGGCTGATCGACCACTGGGGCTGGGGCGCCACCTTCTGCGTCCTCGTCGCGGGACCGCTGCTCGCCCTGATACCACTGCTGCGGATCAAGGGCGCCTCATCGTGCCCCAACACACCGGAGGGCACCCCCGCATGACCGGCCACGAAGCCCGCCGCATGGCGGAACTCGCCGACTCCATCGACAGGTTGACGCCGGTCGACCTCAGCCATCCGCTCCAGGAGGGCATGCAGGTCTGGCCCGGCCATCCGCGCTTCGCGCACGAACTCGTCGAGTGCTACAGCCGTGGCGACCTCTCCAGGCACCACCGCATCGCGCTCGGCGAGCACACCGGCACCCACCTCGACGCGCCCGTGCACTTCGTGCCGGGCGGCGCCGGGATCGCGGACACACCGCCGGGGGCGTTCACCGGCCGCGCCGCGACCCTGCGCGCCCCGGCGGGCACGGCGGCGGTGGCGCCGGCGGCGCTCGCCGCGTTCGAGGCCGCGCACGGTCCCGTGCGCCCCGGCGACCGCGTCCTGGTCGACACCGGCTGGAGCGCGCGGTGGGACACCCCCGGCTATCTGGAGCCGTGGCCGTACGTCACGGCAGAGCTGGCCGCGGCGCTGCTCGACCGCGGGGTACGGCTGCTCGCCGTGGACACCCCCTCCCCCGACCCGTACGACTCAGGGACCTGCCCCGTGCACCGGCTCCTGCTCGGCGCGGGCGTCCTGATCGGCGAGAACTTCACCCGCCTCGGCGAGCTGCCCGCCTGGACCCTGCTCACCACGGCGCCCCTGCCCGTGCGGGACGGCTCGGGCTCCCCCGTACGCGCCGTCGCGTACCGCACCTGACGCACACGCCGTCGCGCGCCACCCTGAACACCGCGCCGAGCGGCCGCGTGGCCCCGGGCTGTCGCGGTTCGGTCGCGGTTCCGTACGCGTGTTCCTGCGGCCGCTTCACGCGGGTGCGGGACGGGCAGGAGCCTGGCACACACGACACGGACGCGGAGGGGGACGCAGATGCAGGAGCGCCATCGGGCCGAGGCGGAGCGGCTGTTGGTGCGGGCTGTCGAGGAGGAGGTGCGGCGCGCCGGCGGCGGGATCGACGGCGCCGCGCTGCTCGTGCGGGCCCGCGCACACTTCGAGGAACTGCTGGCGGCGGCCGCCGAGGAGTACGGGGCGTACGAGACGGCCCTGCGGGACCTGGAGGCGGGCAGGGGCCCGCTCGCCGGGCGGTTCGGCAAGGGGGCGGTGGCGACGCCGGTGCTGGTGACGGCGGTCACCGCGGTCGCGGCCGGCTGCGCGGACGCCGCGTTCGGCACGGGCGCGGGCACCGCGCTCGGCGCGTGCGCCGTCGCGGCCGTGGCCGGCGCGGCGACGACGGTCGTGCGGACGACCTCGGGGCAGCGGCCGGCGGGCGCCGCCGCACAGGACCCGGCGCGGGTCGAGCAGTTGAGGCTGGCCTGGCTCGGCGCGCTCGACGTGCGCGGCATCCGGCCGTTCCTCGACCGGCAGCGGGTCGCCAGGTCGGCGACGAGCCGCGAGACGCGCGGGCGCTCCGCGCAGGTGGGCTCGCTGCGCGGCCAGGACCGCAGCGCGGCGGCCAGGCGGCGCTCGCTGCTGGAACAGTCCTTCGGCCATCTCCCGGAGGCGGCGGGCCCGTTCGCGGGGCGGCGGCGCGAGGTGGCGCAGCTCGCGCAGTGGGTGCACGCGGCGCGCGCCGCCACCGAGACCCGGCCCACGGTGGTGGTGCTGCACGGCGAGCCGGGCTCCGGACGCACGACGCTCGCGGTGCGCGCCACCCACGAGCTGCGCGACGAGTTCAGGGGCGCGTGCGTGGTCGACATGCGCGGCGGCGGCACGGAGCACCCGGCCGCAGCGCCGCTCACCCCGCTGTCCACCCGGGACGCGCTGCTGCACCTGCTGAACCGGCTCGGCGCGCCCAAGGAGCAACTGCTGTTCCGCGACTCGTCGTCGCACGAGCAGCAGGTGCGGCGCCTCACCGAGCTGTACCACAGGCACCTCGCGCGGCTGCCCGTGGTGATCGTGCTCGACGACGCGTCCGACGCGGCGCAGGTGCTGCCGCTGGTGCCGGAACGCTCCGACAGCCTCATCCTGGTGACGTCGCGCCAGGACCTGGCGTTCCCCGACGACCTGGGCGCCTGGGTGCACCGGCTGCCGGTGGCGCAGCTGGACGCGGCGGGCGCCGAGGAGCTGCTGCGCGAGGCGGCCGCCGCTGCCGCCGCCGAGCAGGAGGCGGGGGCACCCGCGCCCGCAGGCGAGGTGTACGACGCGCCGTCGGTCGACCGGATCGCCGGGCTGTGCGGCGGGCTGCCGCTCGCCCTGCGTGTCGCGGGCTCCGCGCTCGGCGCGCGCTCCGCCGCCCGGCTCGCCGAGGACCTCGCCGCGTACGGCCCGGTGCCGCCGGTCGAGCGCGCGCTGTGGCTGCGCTACACGGACCAGGACGGCCCCGCCCGGCGCCTGCTGCGACGGCTCGCGCTCGCGGGCCGCGCGTCGCTCGGCGCCTCGGCGGCCGCCGCGCTGCTCGCGACGGGCGAGCAGGAGGCGCAGCGGCTGCTGAAGGCGCTGGCGGCCGCCGGGCTCATCGACCATGTGCGGGGCCGCCGTTACCGGCTGCACGACGTGGTGCGCGGCTTCGCGCTCGCCCGGCTGCTCGACGAGGAGGGCGCCGAGGACCGCACGGCCGCGCAGGAGCGGCTGATCAGGAACTACAGCGAGCTCGCCGACACCGTGATCCGGCTGGTCGACGGCAACATGTCGACGCGCGCCGACCTGTTCCGCACCACGGCGGACGCGCACGGCTTCGCCTCGCCCGACGCGGCGCTGCGCTGGCTCGACGAGGAGTCGAGCTTCATCACGGCGGCGCTGCGCCAGGCCGAGGGCGTCGACCAGCAGGCCGTGCTGGGGCTGCTCGGCGCGCTGTGCGACTACTGCCTGCTGCGCGGCGACCTCTACCGGCTCGGCGAGATCAACGAGTTGGCGCACGCCGTGGGCCAGGGCCTGCTGGTGCGCTCCGTGCAGTGGCGTACGGGCATCGCGGCGCGCCAGGTCGGCGACCTGGACACGGCACGCACGACGCTGACGTCCGTGGTGGAGCTCTACCGGGAGGCCGAGCAGGCCGCGGGCGAGGCGCTCGCGCTGTGCTCGCTCGGCATCACCCTGCACCACCAGGGCGATGTGGCGGGCGCCGCAGCGAAGCTGCGGGAGGCGCTCGCGCTCCAGGAGCCCGAGCCGCTCGCCGGCGACCGCGCGTGGACGCTGCACGCGCTGGCCGCGGTGGAACGCGACCGCGGCCGGGTGCGCGAGGCGCTGGAGATGCTGAAGGAGGCGCTCGAACTGCACGGCGCCAACGGCTCGGTGCACGGCGAGGCATGGGCCCACTTCCAGCTGGGGCAGGTGCTGCTGCGGCTCGACGAGCCCGCGGGCGCCGAGGAGTCGCTGCGGCTCGCGCTCGACCTGTACGGACGCACCGGGGATGCGCGCGGCGAGGCGTGGGCGCTGACGCAGCTGGCCCGTACGCGCCTGATGGCGGGCGAGCCCGCCGACGCGGCGGAGGACCTGCGCGGGGCGCTCGCCCGCCACCGGGACAACGAGGACGCACGCGGCGAGGCGTGGACGCTGTACTACCTCGGCCAGGCGCTCGAAGACGCGGGCGACCGCGACCAGGCGGTGCGCGAACTGGAGCGCGCCCGCACGATGTTCTCCCGCATGCGGGACGTGTACGGGCTCGGCTGCGCGCGCCACCACCTGGGCCGCGTCTCCCGCGACCAGCGCGCGGCGCGCACCGGCAACCTGCGCAACTCCGGCTTCGCGCGGCAGCTCCTCGCGGACGCGCGCGCCGACTTCCGCAGGGCCGGTGTCGCCTACGGCGAGGGGTGGGCGTGCGTGGAGCTGGCGATCGTGGACGCGGGCAACAACCGGGCGGCGCAGGCGCTCGCCCTGTGCGACGAGGCGACGGAGCTGTTCGGTGCGTACGGCGACCGGCGGGGCGCCGACTGGTCGCGCTTCCTGCGCTGCACGCTGCTGCCGTACGCGTCGCCCGGCGGCACGGAGGTCGGCACGGCGGTCGCCGAGCAGGAGCTGGCCGAACTGGCCGCCGAGCACCACGCGTTGCGCGACCAGAAGCTGGACGAGTGCGCCGAGGCGCTCGCCGTGATGCTGGCCAGGGGCACGGCTCTTGAGGACGGCTGGCGCGCCTGGTCACTGGGGCTCGTGCCGGGGCGGCACGCGCAGGAGGTGATGGGGGTGGAGACGGCGAGGGCCTTTCGTTTGGATTAGGCCGGATCAGGCAGCGGGGTCCGGTGCCTGGGGGTGCCCCCGGCCGGAGGCTGGGCGAGGCACCGGGGCACGCGAGCCCGGCATGATCCGAACGAGAGGCCCCGGGGACCGGGCCTGACCGCCCGGTCCCCGCGCCTCAGCCGCGCGCGAAGTCGAGCAGGTCGGCGTTGAATGCCTCGGCGAACCCCGGCACCATCGCGAGCCCGTGGGGTGCGCCCTGGTAGACCCGGTAGGTCGCTCCCCGCACCAGCTTCGACGACTTCTCGCCGGCCGCCACAATGGGCACGATCTGGTCGTCGTCGCCGTGGGCGATCAGCGTCGGCACGTCGAACGTCCGCAGGTCCTCGGTGAGGTCGGTCTCGGAGAACGCCTTCACGCAGTCGTAGGCGCCCTTGATCCCGACCGTCATGGACCACAGCCAGAACTGGTCCCTGATGCCCTGCGTCACGGCGGACCCGTCGCGGTTGGCGCCGTAGAAGGGCGCGCTCAGGTCCCGGTAGAACTGGGAGCGGTCCTTGAGGATCCCCTGGCGTATCTCGTCGAAGACCTCGATGGGCAGGCCCTCGGGGTTGGCCTCGGTCTTCAGCATGAGCGGCGGGATCGCGGCGAGCAGGACGGCCCCCGCGACCCGGCCCGTGCCGTGGCGGCCGATGTAGCGCGTGACCTCTCCGCCGCCGGTCGAGTGGCCGACGAGGACGGCGTCGCGCAGGTCGAGCGCCTCGATGACGGCGGACAGGTCGTCCGCGTACGTGTCGAGGTCGTTGCCCTCCCAGGTCTGGCCCGAGCGCCCGCCGCCGCGCCGGTCGTGGGCGACGGCGCGGAACCCGTTGTCGGCCACCGCCTTGAGCTGGGCGTCCCAGGCGTCGGCGGTGAGCGGCCAGCCGTGCGAGAAGACGACGGGCTGCCCCGACCCCCAGTCCTTGTAGAAGATCTGCGTACCGTCGGCAGCGGTGGCGAAGGGCATGGTCGTTCCTTTCGGTGCCGGGGACGGCTCCGCATGGGCGGAGCCCGGTGCCCGGGCGGAACGCGGTTCTCATGCCACGGGCCGGCGGCGGACGCACGGAAAGGCGAAGCGGAGTCGGTCGGCAGCGGGGCGTCCTGGATGCGCGCGAGCACCTCGTCCCACCGACAGTACCCGCCGGGGACATATCCGGCAGTTCGGGCGGCGCGCGGTCGCAGGCCGCGGCTCGCCGACGCCTCAACTCGCCTGACTCGGCGCCCGGTTGGCCTGCGGTCCGCCTCCTCACCACGCCCGCGCCACGGGCCACGCGGGACCGGTCACGGCCGGTCGGGGGCGCCTCACCGTGCGCGCCCGCGCACCGGGCCCGGACAGCACAGGACGGCGCCCCCGGGCGGGCGGGGGCGCCGGGAGCGCGGGCGGGGCGGGCCGCAGGAACACGGCGGACCGCCCCTCGCGCCTACTGGTCCGAGGGGGCCTTCCCCGCGCCCGTGCCCTGAGCCGTGCGCTGCGCGGGAGCCGTCCCGCGCGCGGGGGCGGCCGCCTTCCCGCCGGGGGCCTGCGCGGGCTCCTCGGTGAAGTCCACCCGGCCCATGTGCCGGTGCATCGACTTCATCAGCAGCCAGACACCGAGCGCCAGCACCGCGAAGACGACGAACCCCAGCAGGCCGGGGGTCACCTTGTTCTCGTTGACCTCGGCGAGCGTGACCATGTTCGTCACTGCGTGAGTCGCATCCATGTCATGCATTGTCGCGGATGCCCGCGAAGAGGTCGTCCTCGGGGATGGATGTGTCCACCAGCGACCGCGCGAGCTCGTACTCCTCGGTCGGCCAGACCTCCCGCTGGAGGTCGAGCGGGACGCGGAACCAGCCGCCGTCCGGGTCGATCTGCGTGGCGTGCGCGAGCAGCGCCTTGTCGCGGATCTCGAAGAAGTCGGCGCACGGCACGTGCGTGGTGAGCGTCCGCTCGGGGCGGTCGCTCTTGTCCCAGCGCTCCAGCCACTCCCCGTACGGCGACTCCAGGCCGCGCGCGAGCAGCGCCTCGTGCAGCGCGACCGTGCGGGCGCGGTTGAAGCCCTGGTTGTAGTAGAGCTTCTGCGGCTGGTACGCGGGGCCGAACTCGGCCTCGGGGTACTTCACGGTGTCCGCGGCGTGCTCGAAGGCGACCATCGAGATCGTGTGCGTCATGATGTGGTCGGGGTGCGGATAACCGCCGTTCTCGTCGTACGTGGTGACGACCTGCGGGCGGAAGGAGCGGATGAGCCGCACCAGCCGGCCCGCCGCCTCGTCCACGTCCGCGAGGCCGAAGCAGCCCTCGGGCAGCGGCGGCAGCGGATCGCCCTCGGGCAGCCCGGAGTCCACGTAGCCGAGCCACTCCTGCTTGATGCCGAGGATCTCCCGCGCCTCGTCCATCTCGCGCTTGCGCACCTCGTGGATGTGCTCCTCGATGTACGCGTCCCCCTGGAGCTTCGGGTTGAGGATGTCGCCGCGCTCGCCGCCCGTGCAGGTCACGACAACCACGTCCACCCCCTCGGAGACGTACTTGGCCATCGTGGCCGCGCCCTTGCTCGACTCGTCGTCGGGGTGGGCGTGAACGGCCATCAGTCGCAGCTGCTCAGTCAAGACTCGATCCTCAGTGATTCGTCGCAAAGGGCGGCTTCTATAGTGACGGATACCGGGGGGCGAAAATTCCGGCATCGGCGCCCGCCGCGAGAGGACGGACCATGGCCCAGGCAGGTACGCAGGCCCCCGCGGGCCGCTACGGCCGCTCGGCGGACGAGCGTGCGGACCGCAGGCTGAAGACCATCGGCGCGGTGCTCGGCGTCCTCGCGGTGCTGGGCATCGGCTACTACGGCTTCCACAGCCTCACCGACCGGAGCGTGTCGGGCCAGGTCATCTCGTACGAGGCGGTCGACGCGTCCGCGATGCGCATCCACCTGGAAGTGCGCAAGGGCGACACCACCACGGGCAGCTGCACGGTCCGCGCGCTCGACACCGACCACGACGAGGTCGGCCGCAAGACGGTCCGCTACGACCAGCACAGGACGCAGATCGACGAGGTCGTCACGCTCCGCACCACGGGCAGGGCGACCGCCGCAGAACTCGTGGGCTGCTCCGACAGCTAGGGCGTCCGCCGGGAGTGCGCCGGGCGCCCGCCTGCCGCGCCCGCCCGCGCAGCCCGCCGAAACACCGGCCCGACCTGCGGCGATGCCGGTCGGGCGGCTTTTGCGTTCCCGGTTCGGCCCGGAAATTGTTAGGCTCGTGGTTTCGCCCGACCGGGAAGGCCCCATCCTTACTGGTAGGGCGTTCATTTGTATTCCCAGTACCTACGAGGAGCACCTGTGACCCAGACCAGCGAGAACGTCACCTGGCTCACCCAGGAGGCGTACAACCAGCTCAAGGCAGAGCTGGAATACCTGTCTGGTCCCGCCCGCACCGAGATCGCCAAGAAGATCGAGGCTGCGCGCGAGGAGGGGGACCTGCGGGAGAACGGCGGGTACCACGCGGCCAAGGAGGAGCAGGGCAAGCAGGAGCTCCGCGTGCGCCAGCTGACCCAGCTCCTCGAGCACGCCAAGGTCGGTGAGGCGCCCGCCGACGACGGCGTCGTGGAGCCCGGCATGGTCGTGACGATCGCCTTCGACGGCGACGAGGACGACACGCTCACCTTCCTGATGGCGTCCCGCGAGTACGCGAGCGCCGACATCGAGACGTACTCGCCGCAGTCGCCGCTCGGCTCCGGTGTGAACGGCAAGAAGGTCGGCGAGGACGCGCAGTACGAGCTGCCGAACGGCAAGACGGCCACGGTGCGGATCCTCGCCGCGAAGCCGTACTCCGGCTGACGCCGCCTGCGCGACGCTCCACGCTCCACCGCCAAGGGCCGTACGGCACCGGTCGACCGGTGCCGTACGGCCCTTGGCGTGTACGGGGCGCGACCGGGAGGTCGCGGAGCGCTCGCACGGCCGTCCCGAAGCGGCTCACAGGTCCCAGTCGGAGCCGTAGCGCGCGGTCAGCTCGGCTATCTGCGGGGGCGCGAGGAGGCGCCGCCCACCCTCGGGCAGGAGCAGCAGTAGGGTGCAGACCTCTTCGAGCTCGATCGCCGCGTCGACCGCGGCCGCCAGGTCGCGGCCGGACGTGACCGGGCCGTGGTTGGCGAGCAGGACGGCGCGGAACGCCAGGGGCATCGCCTCGATGGCCGCGGCCTGGCCGGGGTCGCCCGGGGCCGCGTACGGGACGAGCGGCGTCTGGCCCACGCGCATCACGAAGTACGGCGTCAGCGGCGGCACGGCGCTCCGCTTCGACCAGGCGGGCCCGCAGCTGACGGCGGTCGCGCTGCGGGAGTGCAGGTGCACGACGGCCGCGGTGTCGGGGTGGCGCCGGTAGAAGGCCGTGTGCAGCGGGAACTCCTTCGACGGCCGCGGCCCCTCCAGGTGGCCGCCGTCGAGGTCGAGGACCGCGAGGGCGTCGGGGTCGAGAGCGCCGAGCTCGGCCCCTGTGGGGGTGATCAGCACCCGGTCGCCGGTGCGGACGCTGAGGTTGCCCGAGGCGCCGGGGCTCAGACCGAGCCGGGTCAGCCGGGCGCCTGCGGCGACGAGGTCCTGCCGCTGCGTGCTCATGAAAGCGCTCCCCACGCCGTGGTGAACAGGTCGGTGCCGCCGAAGTTCCCCGACTTCAGCGCCAGGTCGACCGGGTGCGGGGACCCGTCGGGAGCGGCCTCGGTATGGGCCCAGGCGACGCCGGGCGCGATCGGCGCGCCGATGCGCAGGGTGCGCGCGCCGAGCGCCGTGACGACGGCGCCCGAGGTCTCGCCCCCCGCCACCAGCAGGTGGCGGGCGCCCGCGGCGACCAGGGCCGCGGCGCAGCGCGCGAGGGCCGTCTCCACGCGCTGCGCGGCCCCGGGGTCCGCGGTGCCGGGCACCGCGGTCTCCTCGCCCGTGGCGTAGATCAGGGGCGGCCGTCCCGGGTCGTCGCGCCAGCAGCCGGTCGCGAACGCGACCAGCCCGGCCACCGCGCCTTCGAGGTCGGCGGCGAGCGCCTCGGGGTCGAGCGCGCGGGACGGCAGCGCCCGCCTGGCGTGCCCGACCTGCGCGCGGGTGGCGGCGGACGCGCTGCCCGACAGGATCGCCGCGGGGCCGCGGCCGCTCGCCCGGGCGCGGGCCGACTCCTGGTCGCCGCGCGGTCCCGTGAGGCCGAGCGCGAGCCCGGCGGCGCCGGTGACGAGCGGCAGGTGGGCGGTGGCCGCCGCGATGGTCCTCAGGTCGTCGTCGGTGGTGGCGTCGACGACGGTGAGGGCGGCGCGCGCCTGCGGGGCGTCGAGCGCCGCGCGCACGGCGCCCGACCCGGCGCGCACCGTCTCGTGCGGCACCCGGTGCACCGCTCGTACGGTCTGCGGCGCGAGCAGCCTGCCGAGGTGGGAGTCGCGCATCGGGGTCAGCGGGTGGTCGCGCATCGGGCTCTCGTCGAGCAGGTCGTCGTGGACGAAGAGGCGGGCCCGGTAGACGGTGCGGCCGGTCGCGGGGAAGGCGGGGACCACCACGGTGCCCGGCGCGCCGAGCTCGTCGAGCAGCGCGTCGGCGACGGGGCCGATGTTGCCCCGCGGGGTGGAGTCGAAGGTCGAGCAGTATTTGAAGTAGAAGCGCTCGCATCCGGCGGCGCGCAGCGCGCGCAGGGCGGCGACCGAGTCGGCCACGGCCTGCCCGGTGGGCGCGGTGCGTGACTTGAGCGCCACGACGACGGCGTCCGCCTCTGCGGGCACGGCCGCCGCCCGCGGCCCCTCGCCCGGGACGCCGACCGCGACGACGGTCCTGAAGCCGCGGGCGACGAGCATGGTGGCAAGGTCCGTCGCTCCCGTGAAGTCGTCCGCGATCGCCCCGAGGTGTGGCATCGGTCCTCCTGATCGGTCACCGGTGGGTGTCGTCCTCCTTGGGCGGAGCAGGGCCCCCACACCACCCGGATGTGAAACTATGTTAACACTGTTGACGCAAGCGTGAAGAAGTGTTTAGTTTGCGTTAATCGGCGGTCGCCGACGCGTCCCTCCCTCGCGTTCTTCGCCCCGCCGCCCGGAGAACCCGACGAGGAGAGTCCGCGATGAACGTGCGCGACCAGTCGCCAGCCGCCGGAGGACCGCCGGTCCGGTACGCGCTGACCGGGGCAGGAGGCGGCTTCGCCCGCACCCTGCTCGCCCAGAGCCGCCTGCTGCCCTGGCTGACCCCGGCCGTCCTGTGCGACCTCGACACCGACCGGGTCGTCGCCCTGTGCACCGCGCTCGGCCACCCGGCGGACTCCCTCGCGGTGTGCGAGGACGCCGCCGCCGTGGCACGGGCAGCGGCGGCCGGGCTGACCGCCGTCACGTCCGACGCGACCGCGCTGGGCGCCGCCGACTGGGACGTCCTCGTCGAGGCCACCGGCAGCCCCGCGCACGGCCTCGCGATGGCTGAGGAGGCGCTCGCGGCGGGACGGCACGTGGCCATGGTGAGCAAGGAGGTGGACTCCGTCGCCGGCCTCCACCTGGCCCGCACCGCGGCGGCCCGCGGCCTCGTCCACACGCCCGTCGAGGGCGACCAGCCCGCCAACCTCATCGGCCTCGTCTCCCGGGTGCGCGGCCTCGGACTCGACATCGTCGCCATCGGCAAGTCCAGCGAGTACGACCTGGTGCTCGACCCCGCGGCGGGCACCGTCACCCAGCTCGACACCACCGTCCGCGCGCCGGAGCTCACCGGCCTGCTCGACCTCGGCGACGACCCGCGCGCCACCCTCGCGGCCCGCGCACGCGCCGTCGGCGCGCTGCCCGTCGGCGCCACCGCCGACTACTGCGAGATGGCCGTCGTCGCCGACCACACCGGCTTCGGCCCCGACACCGAGCTGCTGCACTACCCGGTCGCACGCCCCGCCGAGCTCGCCGACGTGTACGCGCTGCGCGAGCACGGCGGCGTCCTGCGGCGGCCCGGCGCCGTCGACGTCTTCCGCGCGCTGCGGCTGCCGGGCGAGGCGTCCTTCGCCGGGGGCGTCTTCGCCGTCGTCCGCACGCACGACGCCGAGACCTGGCGGACGCTTGCGGACAAGGGCCACGTCCTGAGCAGGGACGGCCGCTACGCGGCGCTCTACCTGCCGTACCACCTGATGGGCGTCGAGGCCCCGGCGACGCTGCGGGCCGCCGTGGCGGGCCGCAGCAGGGGCGCGGCCCACCCGCGCCGCAGCGCGGTGCTCGCCGGGCGGGCCCGGCACGACCTGGCCGCGGGCCACAGCCTGGCGATGGGCGGCCACCACCACGACGTCGCCGGCGTGCAGGCCGTACTGCTGCGCGCCGACGAGGCGCCCGCGGGCGCCTCCCCGCTCTACCTGGCAGCGGGCGCCCGCCTCGCCCGGCCCGTCGCCGCAGGCGGGCTGATCGGCCTCGACGACCTGGCGGGGGCCGACCCCGCCCTGGCGCGCGCCTGGCTGGCCGGCGCCGACGAGGCCGCAGACGGCGCGGCGCGGGACACCGCGGGCGGGGAGGGCGGGCGCCGATGAGCACCGACATGGAACACGTGATCATGGCCGCGGTGGCCGTCGTCGTCCTGGTGCTGCTGATCACCAAGGTCAGGCTGCTGCCGTTCCTCGCGCTCTCGGTCGCGGCGCTCGGGCTGGGCCTCGCGGCCGGCCTCGGCCCCGGCGGGACGGTCGACGCCTTCGAGAAGGGCTTCGGCGACTCGCTCAGCGACACCGGTCCGATCATCGGCCTCGGCACCGTGCTCGGCGGCATCCTGCTGGGCTCGGGCGGCGCCGACCGGATCGCCACCTCCTTCATCGGGGCCCGCCCGATCAAGTGGGTGCCGACCGCGATCACCGCGGCGGCCCTGCTCATCGGCATGCCGCACATCTTCGACGTCAGCTTCATCATGCTGGTCCCGCTGGTCTACGCGACGGCGAGGCGCACGGGCACCCATCTGCTGTACGTGGGCCTGCCGATGGCCGCGGGCCTGTACATCTCGCACGGCCTGCTGCCCCCGCACCCCTCGCCGACCGCCGCGATCGGCACGTACCACGCCAACACGGGCCTGACCCTGCTGTACGGGCTGGCCATCGGCATCCCGATCGCCGCGCTCAACGGGCCGGTCCTGACCCGCGTGCTCAGCCGCTGGTTCGGCCCGGCGCCCGACCTCAGCACGGGCGGCCCGATGCCGGAGGAGCGGATCGAGCCCGACCGCCCCGGCCGACCGGTCTCGCTGGCCGCCGCGCTGGTCACCGTGGCGCTGCCCGCCGCCCTCATGCTCGTCGGCACCCTCGGCAAGGGGCAGGTCTCCGCGGACTCCTGGGCCCACCCCGTCTTCGAGTTCTGCGACAACCCGGTGCTCTCGCTGTCGATCGCGGTGGTCTTCGCGTTCTTCGCGCTCGGCGTGCGCTCCGGGTTCGGCCTCGGCCAGCTGCGGGCGATGACCGCCAAGGGCCTCGGGCCCGCGGGCACCATCATCCTCATCCTGGGCGCGGGCGGCGCGCTGAGCGCGATGCTCACCACGACCGGCGTCGGCAAGGTGATCTCCGACAACGCGTCCCACTGGTCCATATCCCCGCTGGTCCTCGCGTGGGGCGTCGCCGCGCTGCTGCGGATCTGCCTGGGCTCCGCGACCGTCGCCACCGTCACCGCGGCGGGCATCATGGCGCCGCTGACGGGCTCCTCCCCCGGGCTCTCGCCCGAACTGCTCGTGCTGGCCACGGCGTCGGGCGCGGTCATGCTCTCGCACGTCAACGACTCCGGCTTCTGGATGTTCAAGGAGTACTTCCAGCTGTCCGTGGCCCAGACGTTCCGCACCTGGACGCTCATGCTGTCGCTCCAGTCCCTGCTGAGCCTCGGCGGCGTCCTGCTGCTCGGCACGGTGGTGCACTGACGCCCGCCGGGAGCCCGCCGCCCCGTGCCGTACGGCGTCCCCGCGCGGGGCGCGCACCGGCACCGGGCGGCGGCACCAGCGCCCGCCGTCGGACAATGGACGGCAGCGCGGCCGCCGGCCGCCGTACACGAGACGGAGTACCCGCGTGACCTCCTCGCAGGACAGCTCGCAGGAAAGGCCGCCGCTCATCCCCGACCAGCGGCGCGAGGTACTGCTGAAGCACCTGCGGCGCGAGGGGGTGCTGAGCGTCCAGCAGATCACCCAGCTGTTCGGCGTCTCCCACATGACGGTCCGCAGGGACATCGCCGAGCTCGAACAGCAGGGCCTCGTCTACTCCGTGCCCGGCGGCGTACGGATCGCCAACGGGATGCGCTCGGAGCCGGGCTTCGCCGCCAAGTCCCTGGTGGAGCAGTCCGAGAAGCACGCCATGGCGCGGGAGGCTGCCACCCTGGTGCGCGAGGGCATGACCGTCTACCTCGACGCCGGCACGACGATGCTCGCCATGATCCCCGCGCTCACCGAGCACGCGGCGCTGACGGTGGTCACCAACGACTTCAACGCCGTCGAACAGCTCGGCAGGGCACGGCACATCGAGGTGGTGCACGTCGGCGGCCGGGTCGAGCCCGACAACCGATCGAGCGTCGGCCCGCTCGCCGCCGCCACCGTGCGCCAGCTCGCCTTCGACATCGCGTTCGTCAGCGCCAGCTCCTGGGACCTGCTGCGGGGGGTGACCACCCCCTCGCAGGACAAGGTCGAGGTGAAGCGCGCCGCGATGGCGTCCGCCGCGCAGTCGGTCCTGGTCGCCGGGGCGTCGAAGTACGGCACGTTCGGCCTGTACAAGGTCGCGCCGCTGAGCGCCTTCGACGTCCTCGTCACCGACGCGGGCCTGGCGGGCGCCGCCGCGGACGGCGTCCGCGCCGAGGTCCAGGACCTGCGCCTCGCGGCGCCGGTCAGGGACGCACGGCCCGGACGCCCCTGACCCCGGACGTCCCTCCCGGCACCCGCAGGGCGGGCCCACGTGACCGGCCGTCAGGAGGTGGCGGAGCGGTACTTGCGCACGGCCAGTGTGCGGAAGACCAGGATGATCAGCGCGGACCAGATCAGCGAGGCCCACACCGGGTGCTGCATCGGCCAGGCCGTCGACGTGGAGACGCCGGGGTTGCCGAACAGCTGCCTGCTCGCCTGGACGGTCGCGCTGAACGGGTTCCACTCGGCGACCGGCTGGAGCCACCCCGGCATCCGGCTGGAGTCCACGAAGGCGTTCGAGATGAACGTCACCGGGAACAGCCAGATCAGCCCGCCCGACGTGGCGGCCTCCGGGGTGCGCACGGACAGGCCGATCAGCGCGCCGATCCAGGAGAAGGCGTAGCCGAGCAGGAGCAGCAGCCCGAAGGCGCCGAACATCTTCCCCACGCCCTCGTGGATGCGCCACCCCACCAGCACGGCGACGACGGCGAGCACCACCACCGTCAGGGCGGTCTGCACGAGG
Organism: Streptomyces sp. NPDC047002; assembly: GCF_040704505.1. Lineage (NCBI taxonomy): Bacteria > Bacillati > Actinomycetota > Actinomycetes > Kitasatosporales > Streptomycetaceae > Streptomyces > Streptomyces sp. NPDC047002. The sequence goes on along the minus strand of NZ_JBEYWC010000007.1, from coordinate 22,169 downwards.
TCGGCGAGGGTACGCCCGGTGAGGACGGCGCCGCGCGCCATGGGCAGCGACCTGAAGCGGTCGACCAGGCCCTTGTGCATGTCGTCGGCGATGCCGGCGCCCGCGCCCGCGGTGGCGAAGGTGACGGTCTGGGCGAAGATCCCCGCCATCAGGAAGTTGCGGTAGACGCTCGGGTCGGTGGTGCCGCCGACGGTGAGAGAGCCGCCGAACACGTAGCTGAACAGCACCACGAACATGATCGGCTGGAACAGCCCGAAGAGGACGACCTCGGGGATCCTGGTCATGCGGATCAGATTGCGCCGGGCGACGACGAGCGAGTCCCGCACGGAGCCCGCGATGCCGCCGCGCGCCGCCGGCGCCTGAGTCGTGATGGCGGTCATGACGCCGTCCCCTCCGCCCGGTCCCCCGGGCCGCTCGTGGTGTCGCGCTCCTGCTCGTCGGCCTCTTCGGCCGCGTGGCCCGTCAGGGAGAGGAACACGTCGTCCAGGGTCGGCCTGCGCAGGCCGATGTCGTCGATCTCGATGCCCCGCGCGTCCAGCTCCCTGATCGCCTCGGCGAGCAGCTTGGCGCCCCCGGTGACGGGGACGGTGAGCTTGCGGGTGTGCTCGGCGACGGTCACGGCCGCTTCGCCGGTGACCGCGCCCGCCGTGCCGAAGCCGCCGAGCACGGTGCGTGCGGTGGCGATGTCGTCCTGCCGGTGCACCACGACCTCGAAGCGCTCGCCGCCGGTGCGCGCCTTCAGCTCGTCGGCGGTGCCGCGCGCGATCACGCTGCCGCGGTCGACGACGGCGATGTCGTGGGCGAGGTGGTCGGCCTCCTCCAGGTACTGCGTGGTCAGCAGCAGCGTCGTGCCGCCGGCCACCAGCTCCTCGATGATCGACCACAGCTGCTGCCTGTTGCGCGGGTCGAGCCCGGTGGTGGGCTCGTCCATGAACATCACGGGCGGGGAGACGACGAGCGCGGCGGCGAGGTCGAGCCTGCGCCGCATGCCGCCCGAGTACGTCTTGGTGGTGCGGTCCGCGGCGTCGGCGAGGTGGAAGCGTTCGAGCAGCTCGTCGGCCCTGGCCTTCGCCCGCTTGGCGCTCATCTGGTAGAGCTGGCCGACCATCCGGAGGTTCTCCCGGCCGGTGAGGTACTCGTCGACCGCGGCGAACTGGCCGGACAGGCCGATGGAGCGGCGTACGTCGTTGGGCCGCCTGAGGACGTCGATCCCGGCGACGACGGCGCGGCCGCTGTCCGGCCGCAGCAGGGTCGTCAGGACGCGGACGGCCGTGGTCTTGCCGGCTCCGTTGGGCCCCAGCAGGCCGAGGACGGTGCCTTCCGGTACATCGAGGTCGACGCCGTCCAGAGCCCGTACGTCGCCGAAGGTCTTGACCAGACCCTCGGCATAGATGGCGCCTGGCATGAGGGTTCTCCTGACTGGTGGATCCTGACTGGGCGGGGTTCCTGTGTGGTGGGGCCCTGAGTGGTGGGGGCCTGGGTGGGTGGGGTCCTGGGCCGTCGGCGGCCCGGGACGTGTCGGGCCCCGGGCCGCCGGGGGGCCGAACAGTATCGCGATACATCGCGTTGCTTCAAGCAGGGCGCACGGCCCGCCGCCCGGCCGTTTCCGCGGGCCCTCCGCACGGGTGACTCCCCGGGCGGGCGCAACTCGTCGCCCGCGCCCCGGCTCCCGCCCGCGCCGGCCGGCTGCCGCGCGGCAGGGAGCGCCACGGGAAGGGCGTGTTCCGCGTACCCTTGACCACCATTAACCGACCACCGCACGAGAGAGCCCCGGCCATGCCCCCCATTCAGGACATGACTTCCGATGCGTCGGTCTCGCAGGACGCGACGGGCGCGCTGGACCGCCAGGATTCCAGGGACACCGCTTCGGCGGCATCCGAATTCCCGGACGGCGCCGGTCTCCTCGACGCCCTCCAGCACCAGGTCGCCATCTTCGCCCGGCGCGCCGAGCAGACCAGGCTCGGCGGCGTGGGGCAGGTACGCAACACGATGGACCGCGCCGCCTACCTGCTGCTCAACCGCCTCGACCTGGAGGGCCCCATGGGCGTCAAGGCGCTCGCCGCCGGCATGGGCATCGACTCCTCGACCGTGACCAGGCAGGTCGCGCCACTGGTCGACAGCGGCCTGGTCAAGCGCACGTCGCACCCCGACGACGGGCGTGCCGTCGTCCTCGAACTCTCCGAGCGCGGGCGCGCACGCCTCGACGAGGTGCGCCGCTCCCGCAGGCTGCTGATGCAGCGGGTCACCGAGGAGTGGACCGAGGACGAGCGGATCTCCTTCACCACCCTGCTCACCCGCTTCAACAGGAGCCTGCCGGCGGCCAAGCAGCCCAGGCCCGACCAGGACGAGGCGCCGCCGGCCTCTTGACCGCGGCCGCCCGCGGGGCTGCCATGAAGGCGTGCGGCAGCCGCGCGGGGCCCAGAGAGCAGAGCGCGGCCGCGCCCCCGAGTTCGAGTCGTTCGTCGCGGGCGCGGCCGGCCGGCTGCTGCACCTGGCCGCCCTGCTGACCGGCGAGCCGCCAGGGGCCGCGCCGCGCGCGCTGCGGCTGCTGACCGCGGCGCTCGCCGCCGCCTACGCCGACTGGCCACGGCTGCGCGGCGAAGATCCGTACGACAGCGCACGCAGGGAGCTCGTGGCGCGGTACGCGCGCTACGCCGCCTGGCGGGGCGTGCGCGGACGCGGCGGCGTACTCGGACCGCTCGGCAGGCGCGAGCGGCTCGTGCTGGTGCTGCGGCTGTACGAGGGCGCGGGCGAGGAGCAGACGGCGGCGCTGACCGGGCTGCCGCCCGAGCGGGTGCGCGTGCTGTGCGCGCGGGGCGTCGCCGTGCTGCGTGCCGAGGCGCGCGCCGCCCGGCAGCCGGGCCCGGCGCAGGCCGCCGCCGACGGGCGGGCCGCACGGTGACCCGCAAGGAGGACCAGGTGCGGCGGATGCTCGAAGGGCCGCACCCGCAGGTGCCTCCGGGGCTCGCGCCCGCGGCGGCCGCGCTGGGCGCGCGGATCGTCCGCCGCAGACGGGTGAGGCGGCTGGCCACCGTGTTGACGCTGGCCGCCGCGGTGGCGGCGCTCGCCGTGTGGCTCGCGCTCACCGGGCCGTGGGCGGCGCCGCCCGCGGTGGTCGCGCCGCCGCCCCGGCTGTTCTGACGGTTCGGGCCGCCCCCGCGCGGTGGCTCAGTCGCGCGCCAGCGCCTGCTTCAGGTCGTCGAGCAGGTCGTCGCCCGACTCGATGCCCACCGAGAGGCGCACCAGGTCGGAGGGGACTTCGAGCGGGGAGCCCGCGGCGGAGGCGTGGGTCATCCGGCCCGGGTGCTCGATCAGCGACTCGACGCCGCCGAGGGACTCGCCGAGGGTGAAGAGGCGGGCGCGGTCGCAGACCGCGACGGCCGCGGCCTCGCCGTCGGCGACGCGGAAGGACACCATGCCGCCGAACGCCTTCATCTGCTTGGCGGCGACCTCGTGGCCCGGGTGCCCCGGCAGGCCCGGGTAGAGGACCTGGGAGACGCGGGGGTGGTGCGCCAGCATGTCCGCGATCCGCTCGGCGTTCTCGCTGTGCCGGTCCATCCGCACGGCGAGCGTCTTGACGCCCCGCAGCACGAGCCACGCGTCGAAGGGGCCCGCGATGGCGCCCATCGCGTTCTGGTGGAAGGCGAGTTCCTCGCCGAGCGCCGGGTCGGAGACGACCAGCGCGCCGCCGACCACGTCGGAGTGGCCGCCCATGTACTTGGTGGTGGAGTGCACGACGACGTCGGCGCCGAGCGCGAGCGGCTGCTGGAGGTAGGGGCTCGCGAAGGTGTTGTCGACGACGAGCCTCACGCCCGCGGAGCGCGCGACGCCCGCGAGCGCCGCGATGTCGCTGATGCCGAGGAGCGGGTTGGAGGGCGTCTCGACCCAGACCGCCTTGGTCTGCGGCGTGAGGGCGGCCCGTACGGCCTCGGGGTCGGAGCTGTCGGCGACGGACCACTCCACGCCCCACCGGGAGGCGACCCGCGCGAACAGCCGGAAGGTGCCGCCGTAGGCGTCGTTCGGGATGACCACGTGGTCGCCGGGCGCGAGCAGCGTGCGCAGCAGGCAGTCCTCGGCGGCGAGGCCGGAGGCGAACGCCAGGGCCCGGCTGCCGCCTTCGAGCGCCGCGAGGTTCTCCTCAAGGGCGCTGCGGGTGGGGTTGGCGCTGCGGCTGTACTCGTAGCCGCCGCGCAGCCCGCCCACGCCGTCCTGCTTGTAGGTGGAGACCTGGTAGATCGGCGGGACGACGGCCCCGGTCGCGGGGTCCGCGGTGTTGCCCGCGTGGATGGCGCGGGTCTCGAAGTTCAGGGAATCGCCGGAGTGCTCGTGGTTCATGGGGCCGAGGGTAGCGGGCGTGCCGGTCGCTTCCCGGCCACCCGGACGGCGGCGGACTCGGTGACAATGGAGGCATGGAGATCCTCTGGTTCCTGTTCGCCCTCGGCCTGCTCGCGGCCGCGCTCGGCCCCGTCCTGCGGCGCAGGCGCGCCGCGCGACCGGCACGCCGCGCCCCGCGGGAGGCCGCCTGGCCGGCCGGCGGGCCGATCAGGCGGGTGCCCGCGGACGCGCCGGACGCCGCCGACCCGGAGGCGTACGGCTTCCTGCGCCAGGAGGAGCTCGACGTGCGGGTGCCTGGGCCCGACGAGGAGCTGCTGCATGTGCTCGACGTGGTGCAGGGCACCCAGCAGTGGGGCGCCGCCTCGCGGCTGCTCGCCGCGACGCCTGCGGACGGCGAGGCGCGCTGGCAGCGGGTGCAGGGGTTCGCGGGCGCGGCCGCGCTCGAACTCGCCGGGCGGCCCGGCGCGGGCGGCAGGTGGCTGCGGGAGTGGCGGGCGGCGGAGCGGAAGGACGCGGGCGGCGCCGCGGTGCAGGCGGAGTTCCTGGTCCAGCAGGCGTGGCGCACCTCGCGGCCCGGCGAGGACGAGTTCCGCATCCTGCTGGAGGAGGCGCGGACGGTGTGCGGCGAGGCGGCGCTGCTCGCGCCGGGCGACCCGGTGCCGTACATCGTGGAGCTGTCCGTCGCGCGCGGCCTCGGCTACCCGCCCGCCGAGTTCGACCGGCTGTGGGCGAAGGTGATGGACCGGGCGCCCGCGCACATGGGCGCGCACCTGGCGGCCCTGCGCTACTGGAGCGCAGCGTGGCACGGCTCGCGGGAGGACGCGGACCGCTTCGCGCGGACGGCGGCCGCCCGCGCGCCGCGGGGCTCGCTGCTCGCGGCGCTGCCGCTGTTCGCGCTGTACGAGCACCTGCCCGAGGTCAACCTGGTCCGGGGCTTCTACCGCAGCGAGGCCGTCACGAAGGCGGTCGCGGGGGCGCTGTACGCGGTGCACTCGGCGCGGCCCGACGACCCGGTGCTGCCGCACGTGCGGCACCTGCTGGTCCTCTTCCTCGTCAGGATGGACCGGTGGGGCGAGGCGATGGCCCAGCTGGTGGCGGTCGACGGGCAGGTGGGCGCCGTGCCGTGGACGCAGAGCGAGGACCCGGCCGCCGCGTACGCGCTCCACCGGGCCCTGGCCGTCGCCGGGTACGAGGCGAACGGCGGCAGCCCCGCCACGCTCCCCCGCTGAGACGCCGCATGGGCGGGCGCCGCGCGTGGTACGCGGGCCGAGGGCGCCCCGGCCGCCAGGGCGCACACTGAAGGGGCCGGACCACCCGCCGGCCGCGCACACCCGCCACCCGAGCACACCGCTCCCGGCCGACCGATTGGACCCCACGTGTCACGCGTCATCCTGGTAGTCCTCATAGGGATCTGCGTCTATTTCTGGTTCAGGTCCCGGCGCGGCGCCGACCGCATGCTCTCGTCGATGACCGGCGGGGGCCGGGCCGTGGCAGGCGACGCGTCGCAGGGCTCCGAGCGCTCCGCCGAGCTGGGCCTGCTGCCCGCCGAGAAGCAGGACACCCGGTACGCGGCGGCGCCGGACCCGGCGGACGAGGTGGCGCTCGCCGCGGTGCGCGCGGGCGACTGGGAGCCCGCCGCCGACCTGCTCGCGGCCCAGGCGGCCGCGAAGGACTGGGAGCGGCGCGCGCTCAGCGTGGAGCTGCTCGGCCGGGAGGCGGCGGCGGGGGCTGCGTGGCTCGACGCCTGGGAGGCGGCGCGGCCGGGCGACGGCGAGGCGGCGCTCGTGCGGGCCGCGGCGGCCGTTCCGGCGGAGCGTCCCGGCGAGGCCCAGGGGGCCCAGGGGCCGCAGGACGGGGCGGCGCGCCACGCGCGTGCGGCCGCGTTGGAGACGGCGAAGCGCGCCAACGCGCAGGACCCGGTGCCGTATGTGGTGGAACTCGCGGGCGCGGCCGCGGCCGACCTGGCGCACGCGGAGGTCAGCGCCCTGTTCAAGGAGGCGGTGGGGCGTGCGCCGTATCTGTACGCGGCGCACGAGGCGGCGCTGCGGTACTGGCTGCCCGGCGGCAAGGGATCGCCCGCGCTCGCCGAGGAGTTCGCCGCGGACGCGGCGGACGGCGCGCCGCTCGGCTCGCTGATGTCGGCGTTCCCGCTGACCGCCTGGTTCGAGGAGCACCTGGACAGCACCCGCGACCCGGAGGAGTACCGGACGGACGAGCTGGCGCGCCTTGTCGACCGGGCGCTGATGGACGCGGCGGCCGCGCCTGCCGCGCACCCGCGGCTGCCCGAACTGCGCCACCTGCTGGCGTACTTCCTCTACAAGCAGGACAGGTTCGACGCGGCCCTCGAACAGTTCAGGCAGGTCGACGGCTATGTGAACGCACTGCCGTGGCGGTACTACGCGCGGGAGGACCTCTATATGCGGGCCCGCGACACGACGGTGCGCAACGCGTCCTGAGGCGCGCGGAGTCCCCGGCGCGCCGGGGCCCGACACGTGGCAGGGGCCCCGTTCTCAGAGCTTCATGGCGAACAGCCCTGCGGGCCGCTCGCGGCGGTAGCCGAGCGAGGCGTTGACCGCGAGCATCGGGGCGTTGTCGTCGGCGACTGAGGTGGACAGCTCCCGCACGCCGGGGTGCTGCTCGTGCAGCACGTCGAGCAGGCGGCGCTTGACCGCGCGGGCGGCGCCCCGGCCCCGGTGGGCGGGGAGTACGGCCGTGTCGCCCTGGGCGGCGCGGGTGTCGCCCGGCGCGTGCAGGACGGCCTCGGTGTACGCGACGACCGCGTCGGAGCCGTCGAGCGCCGCGACCGTGATCAGCAGGCCGCCGCGGGCCTCCACGAGCCGCGCGGCCTCCCGCACCCGGGTCGCGTCCCAGTGCGGCTGCCGCCACGCGGGGTCGCCGCCCGGGGCGTCGACGAGGACGTTGTGCACCTCCGCGAGGGAGCCTGCGAGCGCCTCGGGCGCCGCGCCCGTCCAGTGGGCGAAGCGCAGCCCCTCGGGCAGCGGCAGCTGCGCCGTCGCGGCGAGCGCGGGCTCCACCCGCAGCACGTACCGGGTCAGCGGCAGCACCTTCACGAAGCCGAGGCTGTCCACGAACGCCTCGCCCGCGCCGCCGAGTTCGACCCGGGTGGAGACCGATGTGCGGCCCTCTTCCGCGAGCAGGCCGCGGATGGCCGTCCACAGCCTCGCGCCCACGCCGCCGCGTCTGACGCCCGGGTCGACCACCAGTTTGTGCAGATACGCGGTGTGCTGGTGGGGCGGCCCTGTCCACAGCAGGAGCGACGCCACCCCCTCGTAGGAGCCGTCGTCGGCGACGGCCGCGAGATGCACCTCGCGGCCGTCGAAGGGCTGGACGCCCAGCCTGCCCGCGGTCTCGGAACGGCTGGGCTCGGGCACTGCTGCCGGGACATCACGGATGTGCGCGGCGCTGACCACCGCGTGCCAAGCGTCTATCTCGGCGTCCGAGGGCGGGTTTCCCAGTGTGATCAGCATGTAGAGAACCTACGCGTACGAGGGTGGCGACGCCCCTGGCTTACGGGGTGTCCTGGCGGCAGCCCGGGGCCGGAGGGACCGCGGGCCCCTGCGGGGACGGACACGGCGGACGGCGGGAGCGTACGGACGGACAGTGGGCCGGGTGCTGGCGGACAAGGGGCCGTGCTGTGCGGATCGTGCCGTGCGGGTCAGGCTGCCGCGTTCGCGGTGACCGTGACCCGTCCCTTGCGGATCGTGGCCAGCCTCGGGGCGCGGCGGGCGATGGTGCTGTCGTGAGTGACCATGATGAAGGTCAGGCCGTGCTCTTTCCAGAGCCCCTCCAAGAGTTCCATGATCTCGTCGCGCATCGACTCGTCGAGGTTTCCCGTCGGTTCGTCGGCGAGCAGCACCCTGGGCCGCTTGACGAGGGCCCGCGCGATGGCCACGCGCTGCTGCTGCCCGCCGGAGAGTTCGCCCGGCAGGTGGCCGAGCCGCTCGCCGAGCCCCACCGACTCCAGTGCCTCCGCCGCCTGTTGTCGCCGGGCCGCGCCCTTCGTGCCGAGGGGTACGAGGGCGGTCTCGACGTTCTCCTGCGCGGTGAGCGTGGGGATCAGGTTGAAGCCCTGGAAGACGAAGCCGATGGTCTCGGCCCGCACCCTGGTCAGCCCGGCTTCGGAGAGCGCGCCGAGGTCGGTGCCGTCGAGTGCGACGGTGCCCTCGGTGGGGCGGTCGAGGCCGCCGAGCATCTGCAGCAGCGTGGACTTGCCGCCGCCCGTGGGGCCCTGGATGACGAGTCTGCCGCCGTCCGGGACGGTCAGGTCGACGCCGTCGAGCGCCTAGACGGTCTGCTTGCCGCGCCGGTAGCGCTTGGTGACTCCGGTGAGCTGGTACATCGATGTGGCTCCTGGTGACGGGAGAGGCGACGGAGGTGGAAGGGAGCGGAGAGGGCGGGGAGGCCCGCGGGGCGCCCGGGGCGGGTACGCCGGGCCGCGGCGGGGGGCCCGCGGCCCGGCGTACCGCCCGTACGGCCGACTCGGGCCGTGCGTCTACTCGATGCGGCGCAGCGCGTCCGCCGGGCGCAGCCGGGAGGCGCGCCAGCCGCCGAAGCCGCCGGCGACGAGGCCGCCTGCGACGGCGAGCGCGACGGCGACGGCGATCACGCCCAGCGAGACCGGCGCGGTGAGCGAGACGTGCACGGCCTCGGCCGCGAGCTGCCGCCCCGGGCCGCCCGCGCCGCCACCGCCACCGCCACCGCCGCCGAAGCGGCCCGCGAAGCCGCCGCCGACGGAGCCGCCGCCGGCGAGCTGCGCGGTCAGGCTCGGGCTGATCGCGGTCACCGCGTACGCCCCCGCCAGGCCGAGCGCGATGCCGAGCACACCGCCGATCAGGCCGTTGACCAGGGCCTCGCCCATGACCTGCCGGGTGACGCTGCCGCTCGTCCAGCCGAGCACCTTGAGGGTGCCGAACTCGCGCACGCGGCGGCTGACGGCCGAGGAGGTGAGCAGCCCCGCGACCAGGAAGGCGGCGACGAGCACCGCGACCGAAAGCCACCTGCCGACGTCGGACGCGAGGCCGGAAGCGGTGGACAGCGAGCCGGAGACGGTGGAGGCGAGGTCGGCCGAGGTGGTGACGGTGGTGCCGGGCACGTTCTTCTGCACGGCGGCCTTGACCGCGCCGATCTGCTGCGAGTCGGACGCCTTCACATAGACGGTGGTGACCTTCGCCTTGGCGTCCGCGAGTGCCTGCGCCTTCGCCAGCGGTATGTAGACGTTCGCCGCGGCGTCGCCGCTGTAGGCGGTGGCGAGGCCCACGATCGTGAAGGCGGTGCCGTGGACGGTGAGGCTCTTGCCCACGGCGAGCTTCTTCTGCTTGGCGTAGCCGCTGTCGACGACGGCCACGTCCGCGCCGGTCTCGGACGTCTTGAACGTCCGGCCCGAGGTGATCTTCGAGCTGGTGAGCGGGCCGAGCGCGGGGTCGGTGACGTCCGTGCCGAAGACGGTGCAGGAGTCGACGCTGAAGGAGGCGCCGCCGCCCTGCACCTGGCCCTGGGTGCCGCCGCCTGCTCCCCCGCCGCCGAAGCCGCCGCGGCCGCCACCCTCGCCCTGTGCGGCCTCGCCGCGCTTGAACTGGCCGTCGACCTTGAGGACGTTGAGGCTGAGCCCGCCGGCCGCGGCGGCGACCCCGTGCTGCTTGCCGACCTGGGTGACGGTGGTGTCGGCGAGCGTCTGGAAGCCCTGCACCGTGACGCGGTCGGTGCTCTGGCTGCTCTTGTCGTCGTCGGCCTGGCCGCGGAAGTCGAAGCGCGGGCGGCCGCCGCCGGTGCCCGCGCTGCTGCTCGGGGCGGGGGCCGCCTTGGTGACGGTCATGTCGGTGCCGAGACCGTAGAGGGACGTGAGGACCTTGTCCTGGGCCTTGTTCATGCCCGCGGTGACCGAACTGACCACGATCACCAGCGCGATGCCGAGAGCGAGTCCTGAGGCGACGACGAGGGCCGCTTTTCTGCGGCGTCGCAACTCGCGCCGGAGGTAGGTGACGAACATGGCGTGAAATTACGGGCGGGGCGTGACAGCTTGTTGAGGCTGTGATGAGAGCACCATGAGAAGCGGCGGGGCCCGGCGCTGTGCCCGTACCCACGGTGGGTACGGGCAGAGCGCCGGGCCCTCGGGCTCCGCCCCGCCGGCGCCGGCGCGCGGCCGGTCAGACGGCCGAGCCCGCCTGCCAGTCGGACCAGCTCATGTTCCAGCCGTTGAGGCCGTTGTCGGGCTGGACGGTCTTGTCGTGGGAGTTCTTCACGACGACCACGTCGCCGAGGAGCGAGTGGTCGAAGAACCAGTGCGCGGGCATGTTCGGGTCCTTGGCGCCCTTGACGTCCTGGAGTCCGACGCAGCCGTGGCTGGTGTTGGAGTTGCCGAACACCGAGGACGCGCCCCAGTAGTTGCCGTGCACGAAGGTGCCCGAGTTGGTCAGGCGCATCGCGTCGGGCACGTCCTTGATGTCGTACTCGCCCTTGCCGTCCGAGTCCGTGAAGCCGACCGTCGCGCCGTTCATGCGGGTCTTCTTGTACTTCTCGGAGATGACCATCTGGCCGTTGTACGTGGTGTGGTCGGGCGAGCCCGCGGAGATCGGGATCGTGCGCACGGTCCTGCCGTCCTGCGTGACCACCATGGTGTGGGCCTTGGCGTCGACCGTGCTGACCTGGTTGCGTCCGACGGTGAAGGACACCGTCTTCTGCTGGACGCCGTAGACGCCGTCCGCACCCTGCACGCCGTCGAGGTTGAGCTTGAGGGTGACCTTGCTGCCGGACTTCCAGTAGTCCTGCGGGCGGAAGTCGAGGCGCTGGGAGTTGAACCAGTGGCCGACGACCTGCTGGCCGCTGGTCGAGGAGACCTGGATGTGCGACTGCACGTCCTTCTTGTCGGTGATCGCCTTGTCGAAGTTGATCGACACGGGCATGCCGACGCCGACCGTGGAGCCGTCCTCGGGCGTGAAGTTCCCGATGAAGCTGTTGGCGGGCGAGACGGTGGTGAAGGTGGAGTTCTCGGTCGCGTCGCGGCCCTTGCCGTCCTCGGCGGTCGCCGCGATCTTGTACGTCGTGGAGCGGGAGAGCTGCCCGTCGGGGCTCCAGCTCTTGCCGTCGGCGGCGAGCGTGCCCTTGACCGCGGTGCCGTCGGCCGCGGTCAGGCTCACGTGCGTGAGGGTGCCGTCGGTGACGCTGACCTTGGCCGCGTTGTTGATGCTGGCGTTGTCGGCGCCGTTGCCCGGCGTGATGGATATCTTCGCGTCGGACGTGTCCTGAGCGGCTGCCTTGTCGACGGCCTCCGCCTGCGCGGACTGCTTCGGCGAGGACGAGGCGTCCCCGCCTCCGCTGCCGCCGCTGCACGCCGAGAGCACCAGGACTCCGCCCAGTACCGCGGACGCGGCCGCAATGCTGTTGCGCCGCTTCCTTTCCGTCATCACACGCATCTCCATCATCGCCGAATCCTCTGCCGGCGGCTTCTGCGTACTCCGCCGGTAGCTTCTAAGAACAGCCTTGGCCGGTCGTTCGGTTCCACACCGCGGCGCGATGTGTCCGAGGCCACTGGCGCCGTGGCGCCGCGGTGTGCCGTTCTCTCCTCCCGGCCCCTGCCGGGCCCGGCCGCGGCCGGGCCTGCGGGGCGCCGCAGGACGCGGCGTACCGGCGCTCGGAGCGGGGCCGGGTCTCCCAGGGTGACACGGTTTCCGCGCGACTCGTGACGCCTCGTCCGGATCGGGGAGCGTTCAGGACGTGGGTCCTGGACCGAGGTCCAGGACCCGGCGGTGGACGCGGTGTGTCCGGCCGTGCACGCGGCGTAGGAGAAGCGGAGCGCGACTTTCCCCGGCGGGGGCGGGTTCACTAGCATCGGCCCACCCCGCCAATTCGGCTTCGTCACAAGGGGATCGATCTCGTGCCCGTCGCCTCCCGCTCCGCCGCGTTCCGTCCGCTCGTCACCGCAGGTGCCGCCGGGGTGATGCTCTGCGGTCTCTTCTTCGTCCCCTCCGCGCACGGCGAGGGTCAGCGTGGTGAGACACCGCACAAGGACGGAAGGACCGCGGTCTCCACCGGCCTGGTCCACGGCGACCGGGACACCGCGGCCGCCGCGCAGGGCTCGGCGCCCGGCGGCGAAGGACCCGCGCCCGACGCCGGTGCGGGGGCGCCGGGCGCGCGGGCCTCGCGCCAGCTCGCGCTGGGCGAGGCGCCCGCGAGCGACGCGACGCCCTATGTGATCGGCGCCGCGGGCGTGCTGTGCGTGGGCGCCGGGTACGGCGCGCGCGTGGTGCGCCGCAGGAGCGGAGCGGCCTGAGACCCGCCGGGCGGCCGCCGGGGCCGACCGCTCAGGCCAGCGGGCCCGTGACCGGCTCGGCTGCGCCGACCAGCGCGCCCGAGCGTACGAACGCGTCGGCGGCCGCCAGGTCGGGCGCGAGGAACCGGTCGGGGCCCGCGCCCCGCACCCCTGCGGCGCGCAGCGCCTCGATGACGGCCGCGCTCGCCGGCGCGGCCGTCAGGCCGGAGCCCGGTCCCGTGCGCAGCTCGATCGCCCGCGTCGCCGCGTACAGCTCGACGGCGACGACCCGGGTCAGGTTGTCCACGGCGGTGCGCAGCTTGCGGGCCGCCGACCAGCCCATGGAGACGTGGTCCTCCTGCATCGCGGACGACGGGATGGAGTCGGCCGACGCCGGGTTGGCGAGCCGCTTCAACTCGCTGACCAGGGCGGCCTGCGTGTACTGAGCGATCATCAGGCCCGAGTCCACGCCCGGGTCGTCGGCGAGGAACGCCGGCAGGCCGTGCGAGCGGTTCTTGTCGAGCAGCCGGTCGGTGCGGCGCTCGGCGATGGAGGCGAGGTCGGCTGCGGCGATCGCGAGGAAGTCGAGCACGTACGCGACGGGCGCGCCGTGGAAGTTGCCGTTCGACTCGACCCGGCCGTCCGCGAGGACCACGGGGTTGTCGACGGCGGCGGCGAGCTCGCGCTCCGCGACGGTGGCGGCGTGGCCGAGGGTGTCCCGGCCCGCGCCCGCCACCTGCGGCGCGCAGCGCACCGAGTACGCGTCCTGGACGCGCGGCGCCTCGTCCTCCTGGAAGTGCCCGGTGAGGCCGGAACCTGCCAGTATGCGCAGCATGTTGGCGGCGCTCGCGGCCTGGCCCGGGTGCGGGCGCACGGCGTGCAGCTCGGGCGCGAGCACGCCCTGCGAGCCGAGCAGCGCCTCCAGGCTGAGGGCGGCGGTGATGTCGGCCGAGGTGTAGAGGCGGCCGAGGTCGGCGAGGGCGAGCACCAGCATGCCGAGCATGCCGTCGGTGCCGTTGAGGAGGGCGAGCCCCTCCTTCTCGCGCAGCTCGACGGGGGCGATGCCGTGCTCGGCGAGCAGCTCGCCCGCGGGCCGCACGACCCCGTCGGGGCCCTCGGCCTCGCCCTCGCCCATCAGGGCGAGCGCGCAGTGGGAGAGCGGCGCGAGGTCGCCCGAGCAGCCGAGGGAGCCGTACTCGTGGACGACGGGCGTGATGCCCGCGTTCAGCACGTCGGCCATGGTCTGCGCGACCTCGGGCCGTACGCCGGTGTGCCCGGAGGCGAGCGTCTTCAGCCGCAGGAACATCAGCGCGCGCACCACCTCGCGCTCCACGCGCGGGCCCATGCCGGCCGCGTGGCTGCGCACGATGTTGCGCTGGAGCTGCGCGCGGAGGTCCTGCCCGATGTGGCGGGTGGCGAGCGCGCCGAAGCCGGTCGAGACGCCGTAGACGGGGTCGGGCTTGGCCGCGAGTGCGTCCACCACGGCACGGGCGGCGGCGAGCGCTTCCAGCGCCCCGGTGCCGAGCTCCACACGGGCGCCCTCGCGGGCGACGGCGACGACGTCCTGCGCGGTGACGCCCGACGTCCCCACCACAACGGTATGCATATCCATATTCAGCAGCGTACGGACTGAATCAGCCCCTGTCACCGTCCGGTCCAGGACCGGGGCCGGAGCGCGGCCCAGGACCGGAGCCGGGGCCCGGGTCCGGGTCCGGCGGCGGGAGGGGTGGGCGGGTGTCGCGGAAGTGGCGGCGTGCGCCCTCCGCGGGAGGCGGCGTGTCCGGGGCCGCGTCGGCCAGCCGGATCGCCACGCCGTCGCGGCCGGCGACGACCGGCACGGCCGCGTGCTCGGCCTTCGCCCGGTACTGCGCGGCGTCCGCGAGCCGGAACAGCCGCCGCGCCGAGCCCACCTGCCCGATCGGGTCGGCCGTGGAGGCGACCCCGCAGGCCACGCCGTCGCCCAGGTCGAGCGCGCCCGCGCGCAGGCACAGCTCGTCCGCGACGACGATCACCTCGTCCGCGCCCGGCCCCACCGTCAGCAGGCAGAACTCGTCGCCGCCGAGGCGGGCGGCGAGCGCGCCGGGCAGCTTCGCCGCGCAGACGGAGAGCACCGAGGCGAATCGTTCCAGCAGCTGGTCGCCCACCGCGTGGCCGTAGGTGTCGTTGACGGTCTTGAGGCCGTTCACGTCGCACACGACGAGGCTGACCACACTGCCCTCCGCGCGGTGCCGCGCGATCGCCTCGTCGAGCCCCGCGTCGACCGCGCGGCGGTTGGCGAGCCCGGTCAGCGCGTCGGTGAAGGCGAGCCGCCTGACCTCTTCGAGCCGCTCGGTCTGCGCGATGCCCGCGGCGACGACCGACGCGATCACCGTGGCGAAGTCGGCGTCGTCGGGGCCGTAGACGGGCGCGCCGACCGGCCGCGCCACGTACAGCTCGCCCCAGGCCGTGCCGTGCAGGAGGATCGGCGCGACCACGCAGCAGCCGCGGCCCCTGCGGCGCAGCGCGGCCACCCGCTGGTGGCAGTAGCCGGGGTCGCCGCCCGCCGGCCCCGCCGCGGTCTCCACCCAGGCGTGGGGCCCGCCGCCGCCCGCCCACTTCTCGTGCAGGAACTCCGCGATCTCCGGGAACTGATGCACCGGGTACGCCTCGTCCTCGGGGAACTCCTCCTCGCCCGCCGCCCGCTCCCCCGCGTTCACCAGGACCCTGAGCCTGCCGAGGTCGCGCTCCCACACCGAGAGCGCCGCGAAGCTGCCGCCCAGGGCGGCGCGCCCGCCCTGGGCCGCGGCCCGCCAGGACTGGTGCGGCGACTGCGCGGCGGCCATGCCCTGGGCGAGCGCCACCATGGCGCGCATGCGTACATCTACTCCCATAACCCCACCTTAGGGTGGTTCGGGAGATTTCGATCACTTGGAGCGAGGGGCGACTACGCAGGGTGCACGCCGCAGGTCCCGCGCGTGCTCACTCACCCGGCCAGCGGGGCGCGCGCTTCTCGTTGAACGCGGCCACGCCCTCCGCCCGGTCGCCGGAGAACGCGACGGAGCGCCACGCCGCGTCCTCCACTTCGAGGCCCGTGCGCAGGTCGAGCCCGTGCCCGAGCCGCAGGGCGCGCTTGGCCGCGCGCAGCCCGACCGGGGAGTTGGCGGCGATACGCGCGGCCAGCGCGAGCGCCTCGCCCCGGTCCTGCCCCTCGGCGGCGAGGATGTCGACGAGCCCCAGCTCGCGCGCCTCGGCCGCGGCCACCTTGCGCGCGGTGAAGACAAGTTCGGCGGCGCGTGCCGCGCCGACGCGGCGGGGCAGCAACTGCGTGCCGCCGCCGCCGGGGATCACGCCGACCGACACCTCGGGCATGCCGACGACCGTCGTCGGGTCGGCGACGATCACGTCGCAGGAGAGCGCGAGCTCGAAGCCGCCGCCCAGCGCGAAGCCGTGCACGGCGGCGACGGTCGGCATCGGCAGTTCGAGCACCCCGGTGTACGCGGCGCGCCCCACGGGCCGCTGCCGCATCAGGTCGGCGTCGCTGAAGCGCGCCCGCTCCTTGAGGTCGGCCCCGACGCAGAACGCGCGCGGGTGGCTCGACGCCACCACCACGACCCGCGCCGACCGGTCGGCGGCGAGCGCCCCGCAGGCTTCGGCGACGGCGCCCGCCATCGCGGTGGACACCGCGTTCATCGCCTCGGGCCGGTCGAGCAGCAGCTCGGCCACGTGCCCCCCGTCCCCGTGCCGCCGCACCTCGACGAACCCCCCGAACCGCCCCTCGACCCCGCCGCTGTCACCCATGCACCCTCCCGCACTCGCCGCCGGAGCCCCGATGTTAACGACGGTTCACCCCCTTGCCCAGCACGCCCGGAGCAACGCGGCGAGCGCGGCAGCCCCTATGAACGGGACCGATAACGTGAAGACACGAATGCGGGAAGTGGAGTCAGAGATCGCCGTAGTCCAGAAGCCCGTTCTCCAGGACATGGCGACGGAAACCACCTGGACCGAAGGGCAGGAAGTACTCACCCTGCAAGAGGTGGTCGGCCAGCTCCTCGACCATCGCGATCGTGAGCTTTTTCGCGCGAACAGCTTCGCACAACACCGGGACAGTCGCCGTGACTTTTAATCCGCTCTCCTCCGCGATCCGGCGCGGCGTCGCATCGTCCACGACGATTTCACAGCCATAGACTTCACCCATGGCAAGAACCCCGCATTCACCGACGTTCTTGCCACCCGCAACCAACCGGTCGCGATATCGAGAAAAAGCCTCCACATATTCGAAGGAGGTCGATCGGTGGACATGGATCCAATCGGCGTCGAGGGTCTGACGTACAGCAGATAACCGATCGGCGGCATCGTTGAGCTCGCGTTCGACGCTGTCGGGAATATATACGGGGCGGCCCCCCGCGAGAAATCGCAGGACCCCCAACCACCCCTGTGCCGCAAAATGGCGCAATGGTCCGGTATCGAAAACCCAGGCACTATCGGGCACTGTCACGATACGTACTTCCAGATTTCGTCCGGCCTGCGCGCCCGAATGCCCGGCAGGTCCCCCTCGTCGAACGTACCTTGCAGTAGTTCGAGGGCCCGATCACGACTGATTCGCTCACCCCGCACGAGCTGCAACACCGCGAGCGCGAAATTTCGAGGAACCTCGGTCCCCTCCAATTCCTCCAGAGGGACGTTCAGATTCATCTCGACAATATCGGTCTGGGTCGTGCGGAACCCGCGTACCGCCTCAGTTGTCTCGGCGTCAGCCAGCCCCAGTTCCTTGAGCCGGGTCGCCAGCGTCGCCATGTCCACCCGGAATCGACTGGCCAGCAGGATCGCCGCACCGCGCTCGTCACGCAGAGCCACCTCCTCCTGCCATTTCCGGCCGACCTCAGCCGCAGGGAGCAGGAGGGCACGCGCGAAACGATCGAGGCGCGACTCCACCGGAACGTCACGATCGGGATGCGCCGCCACTCGCCAGTCAACGGTGTAGTCGTCGGCGATCAGGTAGTGGCCGAGTTCATGCGCAAGCGCGAGCCGCCTGCGGCCGACCTTCATGTGACTGTTGACAAGGCTGACGCCTCCGCGGCGCAACAAGACCGTCCCGGCGTCGGCGGTGTCCTTTCCGATGTCGCGGGAGAATGCCAGGAGCCCGATGCCGGCAACCCGGTCGGACAGCCGATAGATCGGGTCGCCTTCCGGAACCTTCATCAACGCCCGCGCTCCCGCCGCGAGTTTCTCTGCCTCGGACCCAGTCACGGGTGGCACGATGCCGACTTGGGCGACGACGTCAGCAGCATCGAGTCCCAGTTCGCCGACCCCCAGCCCATCGATGAACTCGACCTCACCCGCCAGCTTCGCGAGCAGGGTGTCGATCTGCGAGTCGACCGTGTCCAGGCCTTGACTGGACCTGTGCGAGACAAGTGCCGGGGTGGGCTCCTCGAAGAACGCGGACATGCGGACATCGAGTACGGCGGCAATGTCGGACAACTCCAGGGCCGTAACCTTGCGGAAACCCCCTTCGATCTTGTTCACCACCGTGCGCTCCAGGCCCACCGCCCGCCCGAGATCCTCTTGGCTCATGTCAACACGCTTGCGGGCATCCCTGATGCGCTCACCAAGCATGCGTGCGTCGACGTCTGCCATGTGTGCGATTCTCGCACGTTACTCACCCGGGTGTCGCCCCACGCCAGGCAGACGGGAAGCCCGCCCCCGGAGCCACGCGTTCCGATACGCCCCCGCGGCCCCCTGTCGACCCCCTCTGAACGGTTGGGCTGACCATATGCACTATGCCCGTCTTCGTCACTGTGGATCACATCACGTTTACTGTGCGCACTCGCATTCTCGATCGCAAATAAGTACGCTGAGGCAACCAACTCTGAGAACAACGGTGTTTCTCGGCACACGGCACCGCAACGAGACAAGCTGGTGAAGCAGTGAGCACGGAGTCGAAGGTCAGCGATGACCAGGGGGAACAGTCGGCCGCCGCGGGCGGGGACGAGGCGTGGCGCAGTGAGGGGCTGCCCTCGGAGGCGGTCTCCGAGGCCGCGCGGGCGCCCGGCCTCTCGCTCGGTCAGACCCTTGAGCGCGTCATGCGGGGCTACGCGGACCGGCCCGCGCTCGGCCGCCGCGCCACGGAGGTCGTGAGAGACCCCGCGTCGGGCCGGAACACGCTTCGGCTGCTGCCGAGGTTCGAGACCGTCTCCTACGGCGAGCTCTGGTCGCGCGCCGCGGCGCTCGCCACCGCGTGGGCCACCCCGTCCGACGGCGCCGCCGACAGCATCCCCGCCCTGCGCCCCGGCGACTTCGTGGCCACCATCGGCTTCACGAGCGACGCGTACCTGACCGTGGACCTCGCCGCCGTGTACCTGGGCGCGCCCCAGGTGCCCCTCCAGCCCACCGCGCCGGTGTCGCAGCTGCTGCCGATTTTGGAGGAGACCGGGCCACGGCTCCTCGCCACCAGCACCACCTGCCTGGAGAAGGCCGTGGAGCTGGCCCTCACCGCCGCGTCGGCGCCGCGGATCGTGGTCTTCGACCACCACCCGGAGGACGACGGCGAGCGCGCGGTGTACGAGGCCGCGGCGCGCCGCCTCGGCGAGGCCGGGCGCGGCCTGGTCACGCTGGAGGAGCTGATCGCGCGCGGCCGGTCCCTGCCCGCCGTGCCGCTGCACGTGCCCGAGCCGGGCGACGACCCGCTGAGCCTGCTCATCTACACCTCGGGCAGCACCGGTGCCCCCAAGGGCGCGATCTACCGCGAGAGCATCCTGCGGGGCTACTGGACCGGCGCCTTCCCCGGCATCGAGGGCGTCCCCGCGGTGACCGTCAGCTACATGCCGATGAGCCACATGTTCGGCCGCGTCACGATCCTGGCCACGCTCGGCATGGGCGGCCTCAACCACTTCACGGCGCGCAGCGACCTGTCGACCCTGTTCGAGGACATCGCGCTGGCCCGGCCGACCGACCTGCTCGCGGTGCCGCGCATCTTCGACATGCTGTTCCAGGAGTACCAGGGCGAACGGGACAGGCGCGAGGGCGAGTTCGCCGACGAGGAGCAGCTCGAAGCGGCCCTGCTCGCGGACCTGCGCGAGCGGTTCCTCGGCGGCCGGGTGCACCGGGCCGTCGTCGGCAGCGCGCCGATCTCCCGGGAGATGAAGGCGTTCGCCGAGTCCTGCCTCGGCCTGCCGCTGCACGACGGCTACGGGTCGACCGAGGCCGGCATGGTGATCATGGACGGCAGGGTGCAGCGGCCGCCCGTGCTGGAGTACAAGCTCGTCGACGTGCCGGAACTCGGCTACTTCCACACGGATCTGCCCCACCCGCGCGGCGAACTCCTCCTGCGGACGCGGAGCATCTTCCCCGGCTACTACAAGCGGCCCGACACCACCGCCTCGGTCTTCGACGCCGAGGGCTTCTACAAGACCGGCGACATCATGGCCGAGACCGCCCCCGACCAGCTCGTCTACCTGGACCGGCGCAACAACGTCCAGAAGCTGTCCCAGGGCGAGTTCGTCGCGGTCTCCAAGGTCGAGTCGGTGTTCACCGCGAACCCGCTGATCCGCCAGATCTACGTGTACGGCAGCAGCGAGCAGCCGTACCTCCTCGCCGTCGTCGTGCCCTCCCCGTCGGCGCTGCGCGCCGCCGGGGGCGCGGACGACCTCAAGCGCCTGCTCGCCGACGCGCTGCAGCGCACCGCGCAGGACGCCGGCCTCGAGTCGTACGAGACCCCGCGCGACTTCCTGGTCGAGACCGAGCCGTTCACCACGGCTAACGGCATGCTCTCCGACCTCAGGAAGCTGCTGCGGCCCCGGCTGCGGGAGCGCTACGGCGAGCGCCTCGAAGCGCTCTACGCCGAACTCGCCCGCAGCCAGAGCGAGCAGCTGCGCGCGCTGCGCCAGGGCGGCGCCGGCCGGCCGGTGTACGAGACGGTGGCGCGCGCGGCGCAGGCGCTCCTCGGCTGCCCCGGCACCGACGTCCACCCCGGTGTCCGCTTCACCGACCTGGGCGGCGACTCGCTGTCCGCGCTGTCGTTCTCGAACCTGCTCAAGGAGACCTTCGGCGTCGAGGTCCCGGTGGGCCTGGTCATCGGTCCCGCGGCCACCCTGCGCTCGCTCACCGACCACGTGGAGGCCCAGCTCGCCACCGGCGCCGACCGCCCCACGTTCACCTCGGTGCACGGCGCCGACGCCGTCGAGATCCACGCGGGCGACCTGAGCCTGGAGAAGTTCATCGACCCCGCGGTCCTCCAGGCGGCGGCCGCGCTGCCGCGGCCGGGCGGCGAGCCGCCGCGCACGGTGCTGCTGACCGGCGCGACGGGCTACCTCGGCCGGTTCATGTGCGTCGACTGGCTCGAACGCCTCGCCGAGCGCGGCGGGAAGCTGGTGTGCGTGGTGCGCGGCGCCGACGACGCGGCGGCCCGCAAGCGGCTCGACGACACCTTCGACACCGGCGACCCCGAACTCCTGCGCCACTACCGCGAGCTGGCCGCCGGCCACCTGGAGGTCGTCGCGGGCGACCTGGGCGAGGCGCGCCTCGGGCTCGACCTGGCGACCTGGGACCGGCTCGCGGGCGAGGTCGACGCGGTCATGCACCCGGGCGCCCTCGTCAACCACGTCCTGCCGTACGAGCAGCTGTTCGGCCCGAACGTGGTGGGCACCGCCGAGCTGATCAGGTTCGCCGTGACCGGCCGGATCAAGCCGTTCACCAACGTCTCGACCATCGCCGTGGGCGACCAGGCCGACCAGGACGCCTTCGACGAGGTCTCCGACATCCGCGTGCTCAGCCCGGTGCGCAAGTGCGACGACTCGTACGCCAACGGCTACGCGATGAGCAAGTGGGCGGGCGAGGTGCTGCTGCGCGAGGCGCACGACGCGTGCGGGCTGCCGGTCTCGGTGTTCCGCTCGGACATGATCCTCACGCACAGCCGCTACACGGGGCAGCTCAACCTGCCCGACATGTTCACCCGGCTCATCCTGAGCCTGGTGGCCACGGGCGTCGCACCTGCGTCCTTCTACCGGCTCGACCGGGACGGCAACCGGCAGCGCGCCCACTACGACGGGCTGCCCGCCGACTTCAGCGCGCGGGCCGTCGACGTCATCGGCGCGGCCAACACCGCGGGGTACCGCACGTACCACGTCCTCAACCCGCACCAGGACGGGCTCTCCCTCGACACGTACGTCGACTGGCTCGCGGCCGACGGCCACGCCATGACCCGCATCGACGACTACGACGAGTGGCTCGGCCGGTTCTCCACCGCGCTGCGCGCCCTGCCCGAGGCGCAGCGCAGGCAGTCCCTGCTGCCGCTGCTGCACTCGTACGAGACGCCCGGCGTCCCGCTCGACCAGGGGGCGGCGCCCGCCGACGAGTTCCGGCGCGCGGTGCGCGCGGCGGGCATCGAGGGGTACGACGACATCCCGCACGTCACCCCCGAGCTGATCACCAAGTACGTCAGCGACCTGCGGCAGCTCGGGCTGCTCTGACCGCTCGGGCCTGGGCCGGCGCGGCGCGGCGGGGCGGGGCGGGGCGTACCGCGGCGGGGTCGGGCGTGCCCCCGCTCTCGACGGCGCGGACCGCCGCGAGCAGGTCGGCGGCCCGGCCGCTGAGC